>JAYGGC010000001.1:0-6592 GCA_046581525.1 Roseibacillus sp.
CCGGCGCGGATGAGGTGCCCGGCCTCCACTTTCTTGGGTTGGGCGCCCGGGGGCTCACTCTCGGTTTTGATCGTGAGAGTCAGGGCCCCGTCGGCGAGGGAGAGTCCGGTGAGTTTCTTCATCCAGGGACCAAGGGTCTCCTCCTTGAGGTAGCGTTCGGTGACGCGGTAGGGTGAGAGTTGTCCAAGGAATCCGTCGGGAACGGTTTTGCCGGGAACATCGACGCGGTCGACGATGAGGATGATCTCGCCGCCGGCCAATTCCGGAGTCGCGATCATGGTGCCATTGAGATAGCGAAAGTCTCCCTTGGTCGGGCTCCCGCGGAGAGGAAAGGAAATGTCGATATGGATCTGATCCTTCGTGATCGACTTGACGGAGAAGGCCTTGCGCAGTTCCTCGAATTGATCGAAGGCGGCGATGGCGAGGTTGATTTCCTCGGGAGTGAGCGTGATGGAGGCGTCCCGCTTATTGCCTTGGTCGGTTTTGAAAGTCTCAATCTTGGAGTTCAGGACATTGATGGCGGCCGCGTTCGCCTCGAGGTCGGGCACGGGAGTGGGTCGCGCTTCGGGTTCGGTGAACTTGGAGAGTTCCCTGTCGAGCTTGAAGAGATTCCAGACTCCAAAGCTGACGAGAAAGCCCAGGGAGAGCAGGGCCACGATCATGATGATGCACCCCGCTCCCGGATTTCGGGCCGAGTCGGGATCCTTCTCCTTGGCTGGGGGAGAAGACGGGGAGTCGCGCGGTGGGCTGGGCTCGCTCTCGGACACGGAGGTGGCTTAGCGTGGGAATCGGAGATTGGGAATTGGGAATTGGAACTTTGGAGCAGGAGATTCGAGGGGTTGGAGCAAAATTGCGCGTCGCGGACTTGGAATTTCCAGAGCCGTGCTAGAATGCCGACGTGGCGCGGATCCTGGTAGGACTCTCAGGAGGAGTGGATTCCTCCGTGGCGGCGGCCCTGCTGGTCGAGCAGGGGCACGAGGTGGTGGGGGCCTACATGAAAAACTGGATCAACGAGGAGGGGATTCCCGGAGATTGCCCTTGGGAAGAGGACCTCGAGGATGCCGGCAAGGTTGCGGAGACCCTCGGGATCCAGTTTCGCGTGGTGGATCTGATCGACCAGTATCGCGAGCGCATCGTGGATTATCTGCTCGAGGGGTATCGCTCGGGGGTGACCCCCAATCCGGACGTCTTGTGCAATCGTGAGATGAAATTCGGGGTCTTCCTCGACTACGCGCTCTCCCAGGGCTTTGCGTCGGTGGCGACCGGACACTATGCGCGCCGGAGGGAGCGGGTCGACGGCACTGCGGACATTCTGCGGGGAGCAGATACCAACAAGGATCAATCCTACTTTCTGGCCCTCATGACGCAGCGGCAGGCGCGCCATGCGCTCTTCCCGGTGGGGGAAATGCTAAAGCCGCAGGTGCGGGAAGCCGCCCAGCGCTTTGCCCTTTCCACCGCGGGCAAGAAGGACAGCCAGGGAATCTGCTTCATCGGCAACGTCAAGATGTCAGAGTTCCTGCGCCACTACGTTCCCGACAACCCGGGAGAGATTGTCGATCTTGAAGGCAAGGTCAGAGGTGAGCATCACGGCCTGCATTTGTATACCCTCGGACAACGCAAGGGACACGGGGTTGCTTCCCCCCGCGAGGGGATGGCTTACGTCGTCGTTGCGAAGGACCCCGTCGCGAATCGCCTGATCGTCGGTTGGGATGAACCCGAGACCCCGGGGTTATACACGCGCACTTGCACCGTGACTTCGCTGTCTTCCATCGCGGAGCCCATCGTGACCGAGGGCAAGCGACTCTGTGAAGCGCAGCCTCGCTACCGTGCGAAGGCGGAAGCAGTGACCGTTGAATCGGAGGAAAACCGGCTAAAATTGACATTTGAGCGCCCCCAGAGGGCCCTCACTCCAGGACAAATTTGCGCTTTTTATGAGGGGGGAAGACTGCTCGGAGGCGGCGTTTTCGGAACGGTCGGGACGTAAATACTGATCGCCTGAGAGGGTCAGTTTGCACGAGGCGGGGCCCTCGCGGGGATCTCGTTAAGGGGACCTAATTATATTTTTATCTGAAGTATTAGAGCACGCTAATTACTTAGGAAGAATAACGGTATTCACAAATTAGTGGGTAATGTGATTACATAATCGCGCTTAGTTTAATTTCACCCCTTACCCCTTACAACACAATGCTCACTAAGTTCCTCTCCGCAGAACCGATCGCCGCCAAACAAGAGGCCGCGAAGATCTCGCAACGAACCAACAACCTGGCGCAGGTTTACTCAACACTGAAGCACATCGAAAGCTGTGTCTCGTCCTGCGAAGTCCTCGCAGACGAATTGGGCCCCGAAACGTATACTCATCCACTACACGAGCACATCAACGAGTGCATCGTCGCGTGTGAGCAACTTACCGGGGCAATGGTCCGCCAATCACGATTCTGCATCCAGTATGCAGAAGTGTGCGTTGCGGCATGTGCAAATCTGGCTGACGAATGCGTGCACGCCGAGGCGGTGAGTGCGCTGCAGTGCGCGCACTACTGTGGCGACACGATCGACTTGATTCGTGAAGATTTCACGGTGGCGCTCTCAAACTAAAGTTCTCCCTCAGAATCACCAACATCGCAAACGCGAAAAGGCGGGGCTTCGGTCCCGCCTTTTTGTTGTGCTCGTCGGTGAGAATTGGGCTCTGGGAGTGGGGAAGAGGACAATCCGCAATTTCAAAAAAAATCTCAGGAGCAGATTCCACTTTTCAGGGGGAGGAGCGCTCGATTGACCGCGGTGGGTTTTTCGCAATACCGGGTTTCTCCGAGCCTCCTGGTTGCACGGCGCCGGTGGGTTGTTCGGGCGGTGGGGGATCTCCAGCCACGAAGCTGACAATGCGCATGAATCCGATGCCCGACAGCCACAGGAACAGAGAGAGAAGAAGAGGGCCCCAGACCAGATAGGCAGTGCTGACGGGACGCCCAATCATGGCAAACTATTAACTCACGGAATTGCCGGGTGCAACTTGCCGGGATAAGCTCACTCGCCCTCCATTTGTGAACGCCAGTGGTCGAGGCGTTCCTTGATGCGTTTCTCGAGACCGTTCTCGGTGGGTTCGTAATATCGGCGGCCTTCGGGAAGGTAGGCCTGGGGCGTGAAGTTGCCCTCGTAGTCGTGCGAGTAGAGATACTGCATGGCGGCGGTGTCAGCGCCGGACGCTTCGGCGAGCTTCTTGCGAAACTTGGTGCGGAGATGCTCGGGGACCGCGAGGGTGCGGTTCTGTTCGACATCGCGCATGGCTTCGCCAAGGGCAGCATAGGCGCTGTTTGATTTCGGAGCGGTGGCGAGATAGACGGTGGCGTGGGCGAGGGGAATCCGGCCCTCGGGCATGCCGATGAACTCAAAGGCTTGTTGTGCGCACATCGCGACGCGCAGAGCGTTGGAGTCCGCGAGTCCGATGTCCTCGGAAGCGGAAATCACGAGGCGGCGCGCTATGAAGCGCGGGTCTTCACCGGCGTGGAGCATCTTGGCGAGCCAGTAGAGCGCCGCATCGGGATCGGAGCCGCGGATCGATTTGATGAAGGCTGAGATCGTGTCGTAGTGTTGATCGCCATCTGCGTCGTAGACGATGGCCTTCCGTTGGATGGATTCCTCGGCCACCGCGAGGTCAATGTGAACCCCCGTGTCACTGTCCGTGGTCAGGACGGCGAGTTCGAGGGCGATGAGGGCCTTCCGGGCGTCGCCGTCGGCTTTATCCGCGAGGTGACGCAAGGCGTCCTCGTCGGCGTCGACGTTCCGATTTCCGAAGCCTCGATCTTTGTCTGTCAGCGCCCGCTGAAGCAGGCCGAGAAGGTCGTCGGTGCCGAGCGGCTCGAGTTGGAAGATCTGGGAGCGCGAGACGAGGGGAGAATTGACGTAAAAATAGGGATTGTGGGTTGTCGCGCCAATGAAACGGACCGTGCCGCGCTCGATGTGCGGCAAGAGGACATCCTGCTGGGCTTTGTTGAAGCGGTGAATTTCGTCGATGAAGAGGATCGTGGTCTGATCGCGAAGCTTGGTGTAGGTGCGGGCCTGCTCAATCTTGGCCCTGATTTCAGCCACGTTCGACTCCACGCCGTTGAGGGCTTCGAAGCGTGAGCCGGTGGTATTGGCGATCACCCAAGCGAGGGTGGTTTTCCCCGTTCCAGGCGGGCCGTAAAATATCAACGACGAGAATCGATCGGCTTCGATGGCACGGCGGAGCAGTTTTCCTTCGCCAAGGATGTGCTTCTGCCCGGCGATCTCATCGATGGAACGGGGGCGCATGCGGGCGGCGAGAGGTTCATGGTGACCAGTCGAAGGGGCCGGCTTGGAATCTTCCGGTGAGTCCATAAAGAGCCCGTCCATGTCGAAGGCTACGCGCTCACACCGGGCTGGCCACTATTTACTCAGAGTTGGTAAATGAGTGGGCGAGGAGTTTGCGAAAGAGTTCCGCGACGCCGCTTCCCGTTGAAATGTTGCGCGGAAAACTCCAGCGCCCCCGGAGAATAGGAGGACTCCCTAGCCCGGTGCTGTGAGTGAAGCTCGGCTCGGTTAGGGAACCCTCCCGGTCGCGGAAGAATCTCCGGGGACGCTGAAAGCGTAAAAACCAATAGGCATCGACTCCCGCTGCCACAGGCCGTCGGCCGCAAATCGGGCAACCACCTTTGGGGCGGATTCGGAATGGGCTGACAGGTGCCGCGGCGTGTTCCTGCTCGATGGCATGGGCAGGAATGGAGGTCGCCTGCTGAGCTCCCAACCGAAATGCGAGGAGGGCATTTTCAGAAAGAGAATCCCGCGTTGCCCACGAGTTCCCGGAGCGCGCCCAGATCCACTAGCAACAGGGATTTTTGGGATTTGCGGAGGAGCGAGGCAGCATTCACTCCAATTAATAGTAAATGAAGACGTATACTCCTTCGTCAGTTGAATAGTCAGAAAATATGCTCCGGAAGAGCCGAGTTCGTCCCGAAGAACATCAGCCCCTTGGAAACAATGAAGAACAGCCCCCCACCCGAAGCCTTGTCGACCGGCTACCACCCAGCTGCAATCGATCTTGAGAGTGCCATCGGAGAGTTTCTTTTCCTCGAACAGTGCCTCGATCGTTTGGTAGCGCAGGACAGTCGCGGACCCTACGGAAAATCCGAAATGAAGCCGACCGATTGAGCTCCGCGCCGAAGTCATGGGCGCCGCGTCCCTCAGGCGCTGGAGGTTCTTCCAACCGGCGGAGTGCTAGCGTTCCGCCCGCTCCTCGCGCTTCCTTGCCAAGGCGTCGGTAATTATCCATGACCTTGTTGCGCGTGATGACGCGGAGCCAACCGCGGAAGTTATCCTGTGGGCCCACCTTGCGGAATCGATTGATGTGTTCGGCAACCGCCTTGAAGACTCCCTGGACAACATCGGGAATGTCGTCGTGCTTGAGATCATCTTTCTGACACCAGTGATAGACAAGAGGGGGTGAAGAGTCCGACCAGCCGACTCCAGGCTTTCCGCCAGTGCTTCATTCCACCAGGGAATGCTCGTCAGTTCTGAGTTGTTGGACTACCAGGTCAGGAGCGGAAATCGTGGGGCAGGGGGTCAGAAGGCGAGGGTAGGATGCAGGATACGAATGCGTATGTGACCGTGGGGGGATCGCGCGGGAGACTCATGGGTTCCGGCGAACATTCGATCGGCCAATTTCCTGATAAATCTCAGAGCCCGAAATCAGGATCCAATCGCTGTTGGTAGATCCGACTTGGGAATTGGTGCGGAAGCTTATTTGGAAATTGGGAAGTGAAAATATCGCTGGGTTGCCAAGGGCCAACCTTGGCGTGGAGCGACGAAGGACGTGGACGAGGCCAAGCCTGGCGCCATTCCTACTAACAGGGTGTTGAAATACGCGATCAGCGAGGATGGGAGGCTGCACGCCGAGAAGTACTATCGGACCGTGACCGAGGAGTTCGCTTCCATCCGGCCGGCCTATCGCTGGGGTGAGCTGGTCGCCTGGGCTCGAGTAACGGCCAGTTGCTAGTTCATGTTTGAGAATTGTGTCGCGCCGCGGCACCTGTGACTTTGCCGGAAAAAAGCGGCTCTACCGGTCGCGGTGGGATGGTGCCCCAGAGGTCGGCGGCTCCTTTCGTCGAAATGGTCTTCCGCGCGACTCAACTCAATTTCAAACAGGCCCTAGCGGACCTCCCCTCCCTGGGGAACCTGATGAAAACTAATTGAATGGCGTGCCTGGCGTGGCACCCGACTCGAGCTTGGGAAGGGCCATCTCTGCTCGCGAGGACCGCCGAGGAAGGAGTCGAGGAGGGGAGATTGTTCAGTCAATCCGTTTATTATAAAGGAGTTGCGCTCCTTGGGATGGCATTCCGGAATGCGTAGGAGGAGAAGGCCCGATGGAGGAGTCGCGGTGTGCACTTTCAGCCTTCCGGTTGCCGTGGGATGGCGGCTACGATGGGGGGGGAGTAATGCAATTCGCTACTCCTCGCCAATCCCCAACTCTACCCCATGAATTCCATCCGGTCCCTTGCAAGCACGGCTGTGCTCATCGCCCTCACTCTGTGCGCTTCGCCAAACGCGCACGGCACGCTCCACATCACCGAGTTCATGGCTGATA
>JAYGGC010000086.1:0-32438 GCA_046581525.1 Roseibacillus sp.
TCTTGGGACATTTTCGTAAGAACTCCCAAAAATGCCCGTTTCTTATTGCAATCGAGTCTCAATAGCGCTTGGTTTGGACAGAACGATGTCGGTAGGACTGACAGAAGCATTACAACGGGACAGCGCCCTGAATTTGGATCAGGCGGCGGTGGGTTGTAGTTTTCAAGTGACGTCCCTGGAGGGCCCGGCCTGCCGGCAGCTGCGGGAGATTGGATTTTGCGAAGAGATGCGGGTGCGCAAGATCGCGGACGGCCGCACCCTGCTGTGCGCGGTTTGCGGAACACGCCTCGCGCTCAGTCGTGAACTTGCGCGACAGGTGCAGGTCACGCCTTGTTAGTCACTTTCCTCACCGCACGCGATGAGTCCACCCGGGGAGCAAGCACCCCTGCCAAAAGTCGCCCTCGTGGGCCATCCCAACGTCGGGAAGACCACCCTCTTCAATGCGCTCACCGGTAAGAACCGCAGGGTGGGCAACTACCCCGGCGTCACGGTCGAACGCACCAGCGCCACCTTGCGCACGCCGCATGGGCATCAACTCGAGCTCATCGATCTCCCCGGCGCCTACTCGCTCTCGCCCAACTCGCCCGACGAAACAGTCACCCGCGATATTCTGCTGGGCGACCTCGACGACGAGCCCGCCCCCGACCTCGTGATCTGCGTGGTGGATGCCGCCAGCCTGGAGCGGCACCTCTACTTTGTCCTGCAAGTGATCGACACCGGCATCCCCGTGGTGCTGGCCCTCAACCAGGTTGACCGGGTGGAGGAGAAGGGCCTGCGCATCAACCGGCAGGTCCTCGCGGACGAGTTGGAGATACCCGTGATCGCCTGCCAGGCCACCACCGGGCGCGGGATCGTGCAGCTCAAGCAAACCCTGCGCTTTCCATTTCCCCCACCCACCCCGCGCCACTGGAAAGGACCCGGTCCCATCGAGAAGGGGATCGAGAAGCTCAGCAGGTCGCTGGCGGAAGCGGGAATGGCGCGCACACAGGCGCACGCCATTCATCTCCTCGCCGACAGTGACTACCGGGTGGAACCCCAGCCTCACCTGACCAGCGAGGCGCAGCTCCAGGCGCGCGATATCGCGGCCGAGTGCATCGCGAAAGGCCTCCCTCCCGAAGACACGATTTCGGAAGCGCGCTTCCTCGCCATCCGGCGCACGATCCGCGCGGCCGTCATCGAGAGAGGAAGCGAAGCGGAAACCCTCTCCGACAAGATCGATCGTTTAGCCCTTCATCCCGTCTGGGGCTGGGTGATCTTCGGTGGAATCATGTTCACCATCTTCTGGGGCATCTTCAGCTTTGCAAAAGTCCCGATGGACTTGATCGAAAAGGCCTTTGGCGCCCTTGGGAAGGGGGTGGGAGTTCTGCTGCCCGAAGGCGACCTGCAGGACCTGGTGGTCGATGGCGTGATCGCGGGGGTGAGCGGAGTGGTGATCTTCCTTCCGCAGATCGTCCTTCTTTTCCTCTTCATCGGTCTGTTAGAGGGATCGGGTTACATGGCGCGCGGGGCCTTCCTGATGGACAAGGTCATGTCGCGGGCGGGACTCACCGGGAAGGCCTTCCTGCCTCTCCTCAGCGGCTACGCCTGTGCGATCCCGGGCGTGATGGCGGCCCGCACGATCAACAGCCCCAAGGAGCGCCTCCTCACCATTCTGATCCTGCCCTGGATGAGCTGCTCGGCGCGTCTGCCGGTCTACTTCCTTCTCATCCCGCTCCTGGTGGCCGGCTCCCTCGCGCAGACCATGATGATGTTCCTGATGTACTCGCTGGGAACCGGCACCGCGCTCCTGGCAGCGTGGATCCTCGGCAAGCGCATCGGCCGCTCGGAACCGACGCCGCAATTCCTGCTCGAACTTCCTCCCTACCGGCTCCCGGACTTCAGCTACGTGCTGCGCCACGTGATGAGCCGGGCCCTCGCCTTTCTCAAGAAGGCGGGCACCGTGATCCTGGGGATCGTGATCCTGCTCTGGGCACTCAGCGCTTATCCCAAGGCGCCCGAGGGAGAGGACCAGCTTTCGCACAGCTTCATGGGCCGCATCGGCGACGCCATCGAGCCCCTGGTGGCGCCCCTCGGCTGGGATGGGCGCCTGGGCGCTGCGATGCTCACCTCCTTCGCCGCGCGCGAGGTATTCAACGGGAGCATGGCGGTCTCCTTCGCCATCGAGGAGAACGGGGAGGAGGACGATGACGCCCTGCGCGAGAGGATTCGCGATCGCATTTCCAATGCGAAGAAGGACGACGGCACGCCGCTCTATCCGCCCCTCGCCATTTTCTCCCTGCTCGTCTTCTACATCTACGCCCTGCAGTGCCTGCCCACCACCATCGTGGTAAAAGGCGAACTGCGTTCCTGGTCCTGGGCGCTGGGCCAACTTGCGGGGATGAGTCTCTTCGCGTATGTTGCCGCGCTCATCGTCTACCAAGGCGGCAAACTATTCGGATTCTGACCCATGGACTGGCTTTCACAGCACTGGCAAACGATCGTGGCCGTGATCATCGTCGCGCTCACGGTGGCCGCCTTTGCGCGGCGCTTCGCGCGACCGGGAAAACAATCCGGCTGCGGAGAGGGCTGTGGGTGCGACGGGAAGGACTTGGGGAAAGGTGATCAGGAGAAGACGGCGACAAACCAGAAGTTGTGAGGGCTTGTCGGCCCGTCCTGGTTCCGGGCTCTGGGTTCCGGGTTCTCTTTGTCTGAGGGCCCGGCCTCGCTAGAACTCCATCTCGAGGAAGCACGCGGAGCACGGCGCAAGATCGGGCAAGGCCAGGCCATCGTTGACGAGCGCCTCTGCCTCCACGGTGACGATTCCGTCCGATCCCAGGCGCTCGGCGAAGCGGACCGGCACACCACTGCATCCGACCCGCCGCAGACCCTCCCGCGAAATCTTGACCCGGATCCCGCGCATCGTCTTCCCGCCATGCAGGTTGACCACCACGAGAAAGGTCTGGGGCGTTTCCGGGTCGATTCGAAGGAAGGCATAGAGCCAGTGTCCGCTCGTGCTTTCCTCTCCGATCCGCCCAAAGGTCGGGTTATCGCGGTTGGTGGAATTGAGCGGAACGAACTCGCCGCGGGCAAAGGCCGGCTCGGCGCTGAGCAAGAGGAGCTGCCCATACCAGCCGCGTAGTTCGCGTTGTTCTTCGGAAAGCGCGCCACCGTCGTAACGCTGACCGTTCACCCACTTGGCCAGTTCGGGAAGCGAACCGTAGTCGAAGATCGAAGTGCGCCCATCATCCCCGCTGAACCCGGCGGCCCCGATCGCCGCTTCCCCTACTTCCTGACCGTTGTAAATCAGGACGGGACCCTTCGCCATTGCGAAGAGAATCGCGGAAACCGCTCGCCCGACCGCCATTCCGAACCCTCCCCAACGCAAGGGACTGGCCACCCGGACTTCGTCATGGTTCTCCGCGTAGCGCACCGCGGATTGAAAGAGCTCTCCCCGCCACGCCAGCTCGTCGAGATCGTTCGCCCATTTCGGGCCTTCGTAGATCTGTTGCACGAGCTCATAACTTTCCCCGTCGTAGATCGCATCGAACCCACATCTCAACAACTCTTCGAGAACATTGCCGTGGGTGAGCTTGGCAGGGTCCCCGTCGTAGGCCTCGGCCATGAAGAACACCCCGGCCTGGCGCTCCCGTGCCCGCGCGAGCGCCCAGCGCCAGAATTCCATGGGGACCATGTGGGCCATGTCCACCCGGAAGCCGGCCACCCCGAACTCCTGCCAGTAGGCGAGCACCGCATCCATTTTGCGCCAGGTGTCGGGCACCTCCTCCGGCGGGGCACCGGCACCCGGAAGGTGACTGGTGTCAGGGCCCTGGGTGAAGTCATGACCGTAATTCAGCTTCACGGTCTCATACCAATCGTGCATCGAAGGCGCCCAGCTTCGCACGTTGTTGCCGGAGACCAGGCCGAACTCGCTCTCCGGGGCGAAGGCCAGGCCACCTTTCTCCCCAGGCAATCGAAGGGGCGGACCGGAACCCGGATCATCCGCGCTGAGATAGTAGAAATTGTTGTCCCGTCGGAAAAAGACGTCACGCTGGTCGCCATTCCCGAACAACCATTCGGGCCGCACCTTCGACTGGTAGGAGCGCGCGACGTGATTCGGCACAAAGTCGATCAGGACCTTCAGTCCGTTCGCTTCACCCCGCGCGAGGAGTTCCCGGAATTCCTCCAGGCGCCGCTCGCCATCCCCCGCGTAGTCAGGACTGACATCGAAATAGTCCCTGATGGCGTAGGGGCTGCCTGCTCTTCCCTTCACGAGCGCGGGCTCGTCCGCGGGCCGGTTCGGATAGGCGGTCCTGCTCGCGTGCTCCATCACGCCGGTGAGCCACACATGGGTGAACCCCATCACTCGCAGCGAGCGCAGGGCCGCGTCGTTGATATCCGCAAACTTCCCACAGCCATTTTCCTCGATCGTCCCGTCGGGAGTGCGGGTTTCGCAGGTGTTCCCGAAGTGGCGGACCATCAACTGGTAGATCCGGGGACGCTCCGGCTCGCCTGCCCTCTTCATCGCTCTATCGCCGCGTGTCGTGAATGAGAATGCGCAACTTCTCGGCCTCGTTCTTCAAGTCATCGCGCCGCCCCATCTCCTCGACGGTGAACGGCATGCGCACCGCCCAGTTGGCCCCGCCCACCGTGGCAGGCACATTGAAACGCTCGGTCATGCCAAAGAGATCCGTGATCATGAAGGCCGCGTAGCGCGAGTTGGTTTCGAAGAGGGCGGTCAGCAGTTTCCACTGCAGTTCCTCGTCATAGGGAGGAAAGGCATCGGCATCCTTGGCCAGCGGGATGCCGGCGAACTCACTGAGCACCCGTAAGTTCCAACGTGCGCCTTCCCGCGCATCCTCGTCAATGGTCTCCATGCCAGAACGGTATCCTTCCCACATCAAGGCCATGGGCGGGTGGTCATGGGTGGCAAAGGTCGCAAAGCTGCACTCTTCGTAATCCGCGCCCGGAATGGGATGCTCGATCCCCACCCCATCTTCCCCGACCTCCCAGTGGCAAATCTTGAATCCCCCAATTCCAATTGCCAACAGGTGCGGCCGGACATAGTCCGGAACCGCCCCGAGGTCCTCGCCCACCACCTTGTTGTCCCCCGCGGCCTCCAGCACCATGCGGAGATATTCGTCGCCCTCGGCCAGGTTGGCGGCGCGATGTTCGGGGGTATCGTCGTCGTGGGGTTTGAAGCCGGGAAGGCGCCCCCCGGTGCGGGCCTTCGCCTCTTCGGGGTCGAGGGTGAGAAACTCGGCGTTGCGACCGGGCCGCCAGGGGAAGGAGAAGATCCGGTAGAATCCGAGGATGTGATCGATGCGGAAGATCTCGAAGACCTCGGTGAGCTTTTCGATTCGCCGCCGCCACCAGGAGAAGTTGTCCTCTCGAAGCACGTCCCAGCGATAGAGCGGGATTCCCCAGTTTTGTCCCCATCGCACTGCGAAGGCGTCATCCTTGAAGACCGTCTCCGGGGGCGCACCTCCGCTCCATTGCAGGTCGAACCACTGCCCTTCGAAGAAGACATCCGCACTCGAAAAGGAGATCCCGATGGGCACATCGCCCATCAATTTCACGTCCCGGCTCCCCGCATAGGCGCGCAAGTCGCGCCACTGGGTGTAGGCGATCCACTGGATCCAGGCCGGGAAGGCAAGGCAGCGCTCGATTTCGGCTGAACGGGCCGCGCGCTTCTCCGCGATCCAGGCTTCGGCCTTTTGCGCGGTGTTGTAGTTCATGCTCCACAGGTCCCAGGTCTCGCAATTGCCCTCCAGGGTCATGAGCCAGCGGAACTTGCAGTAGAGGTCCAACCACCCCGATTCCTCCTTACAGAAACTGGTGAAGGCCGCCCCCTGCTCACTCTCCCGCTCCTCGCTCCAGAACCGCCCGAAGGCAACTTCCAGCAATCCACGTTTCAGTTTCTTGACCGCGGGGTAATCTACTAGATTTCTAGTAAATACTTCCGGACTCACCTCCCCGCGCGCCCGCACAAAGTCATCGGAGTTGAGCTGCGGGATGAGAGCGAGGTCCAGCAGGGACGGCTCGAGGGCCACCGAGCTGATCGCGTTGTAGGGACTGTGATCGACTCCGGTCTCGTTGATGGGCAGGAGCTGTAGAAAGCCCAGGCCGCACTCGGCGGCCCAGTCCACCAGTTCCCGCACCGCGGTGGTGTCGCCAATCCCCTGGGTCCCGTCCCGGCGGAGACTCCATACCGGTACCAACATTCCCGCCCGACGCACCCGCCCGTTGCTCACCTGCCAAACTTGCGGGCGGTCCCCCGTCCCCGCAAGCGCGGATGAGGCCCGACTCGCCGGGTTATGCACAGGGGGTTCACTCCTGAAAACACACAATCATGGCAGTTGGGACGATTTCACCAAAGTGAAGATGCCATAGCGGCACGCCTTCTCTGCCGATGTCGTGTCCGGACTCCAGGATGCCCGGAATTATACAGGCTCGAAGAAACAGAAGGGGAAGCCCTTCCGCTACGATTACCGGCCTCGTCCTTCGTCGCTCTCAACCAACGTTTGGCATCTGGCAGCCCGGCGTAATTTCCAAACGGGGTTCCGCACCCTGTCCCCATTCCCACTAGTCGGCCTTCAAGCGATAGTGTCCGGTGAGCGGATAGGTGAACAAGGTGTCCTCCTCTTGCGCACCGCGTCCGATGTTATGGATGACGAGCGGCACGCCCCTGGCATTCTTCCTGTTGCTCACCACCATGATGTGCGGAAGGTTGGGAGGGACGGTACAAGTCACGAGATCTCCCGGGAGATAGTCCGCCTTCTTCTTCGTGACGGGCACCGCGTAGCCCCGGCGCTTGAAGTAGGTTTTCAGATTGGGCACGCGGCGGTGATCGATGTTGCGGTCCGTGCGCTGCAAGCCCCAGATCTTGGGATACTTCGAAAAGTTGGCCACCATGTCCTCATGCACCAGCTTCTGCAGATCCATGCTGTTTGCGGTGCGCAGGGCGCGAATGATGACATCGGTGCACACCCCGCGTTCCAACGCGATGTCGCCGCCGGGATACCCCAACTTCACATAGGAGCCATCGTAGATCGTGGTCTTGCCCACCTGCGAACGGGCGGCGTCCACAATCTCGTTGGCGGGCGCATCGGGGCCCTCCTTTTCCTGCGCCTGTCCACAGGAGAGCAGACCTATCAGTAGAGCTGTTAGCAAGCTGCGAGTCACTTGGCTTTTTCGTCGAGTTTGGCAAAGACACCGGTAGCGGCCTTCACCGGGATTTTCTGATTGCGGGCGTAGGCACGGCCCGCCGCCGCGCGAATATCCGCGAGGGGCTTTCCCTGTCGCCAGGCTTCCACGGCATCGTGAAGAAGAAAGGAACCCGGATACATGAACTGGTCGGTGAGAAGAATCGCTTTCCCGCCCGCAGAGACAATGCGCTCCTTGAAGTAGCTCTCGCTCAGGCAGCAGAGCACCACCGCGGCGGGGCGCTTGTCCGAACCCCGGGCGGGAGGAGCGAGCTTGAAGTCCATCAGGCCGTTGTGCCCGATGTAGGCCACCAGCGCGTCCTCACCCTTGGCCAGGGTCGCCTCGAAGTCCTTCACACAGGACTCGATGGCGGTCCCGCGGTAGGCGGAAGCAGTGAGCTGGAGATCGGCGCTGGCATGCTTGAACTGCAGCCGCACCAGGATGTCGGCGGTCACCTCCTTCTCGGTCTTCACCAGCTTCCAGCGGGAGCTCTGCTTGAAAAAACTCGCGAGTCCATCGGAACAGCCCCAGTAGAGGTTGGCGTCCGGCTTGTTACCGTCCCCGATCCGGGCGGGCACAGGTGCAATGCCCTGCGACTCGTTATCGCAAAGAGCGACGAAGACCTGGATGGTGCGCGGCGCCGCATTCGCAGCAGCCAGGGAAATGAGAAGGATGAGAGCAGAGAGAATGGGATTCTTCATCACGCCAAGTTTGGAGACACTCAGGTTACAACTTGGTTCGAATTCTCCCAAAGGCAAGGGGTCGCTCGGGCCCGAGCCCTTCCGTCACTCTTGAAGCAAGGGTTCCAACAGATTCCGGAAGTGTTTCATGGCGGGCTGATCGATGTACTTCCTGGTGAGCTCGCCCGCCCGCCTGGAATCCAGCTCCTTCAAGGCGGCCAGCATGGCGTAGACATGGTAGACGCCTCCCTCGGGTACGACCTTGGGAAGGGCGCCCGCGATGGCGGGTGCCGCATCTTGATAGCGAAAGCTCGCCAGGGTTTTCGCCGCTTCGGCGCGAACCTCCAGCTCCTTGTTCCCGAGGAAGGGAAGAACCTGCGGAGCCACCGAGGCATCGCCGATGCGCCCCAGCGCTCCAAGGACACGAACCGGGTGCACCTGCCCGGGCTGCTTGAGAAGCGGCAAGAGATGCGGGACTGCTGGTCGGGCCATGGTTCCCAAATCGTTCAGGACGAGGATGGCCTCCCCAAGCTGGTCGCCAGGCTGCGCGGTGCGCAGGAGCTCGATGAGTTCGCCCACCGCGTTGCGCCCGAGCTTGGGAAGCACTTGGCGCACCCGCTGACGGTAGGTTCCGCGATCGTCCTCGGGTGAGGTGCGCGCAAGGAGATAGGAGGAGAGGATGATGGCCTTCTCTTCGGGATGGACGATTCCCAAGGTATCCTCCCATGCTTTGCGGTCGGCGATTCCACGCAAGATCTCGTCACGCAGCAGCTTCTCTGTCGCGTAGTGGTGGTAGGCCATGAGTTCGAGGGGCCCGGGATTCATGATCTGCTCATAGCGGAAGCACTTGCCTGCTTCGATCCAGACCAGGCCCGAGCTTCCGGCGCCCAGAGCTGACATGGAGTACCAGGCCACCCCTTTGCGCTCGAGAAAGCAGATCAGCCGACGCGTCTTGAGTGCCTTCTCAGGGGACTCATTCCGAGGCCCCGGATTGGGGCGCACCACGCGAGTGTGTTGATCGAGCCCGACAATTTCGAGATCCTTCCTGGGCACTTCCCCGTCGGTGGGCGGCAACAACCACTCGAGGACCTTGACCCGGTTGGGTCCGATGCGCTCGCCCAGGACGATGCCATCGGCCTCCGCGCACATCCAGTGGGCAGGCCAGACGGGAATCTCCGCAGCCTGAACCGCGCCTCCGGTCAGGAGAACGCTGAAGAGAAGAGAGGCGGACTTCATGCTGGCCGACGATTTCCTCCCACCCGGCCCCATCGGCCAAGGAAAATTGCATGATGTCGCAAAGTGGCAGGACCCACTACAGCGATATTTCCAGGATCGGCAGCACCCGCCCCGTAAATCGGGTTGGATGTTCCCCGACCACCACGGCGCCCTTTGCCTCGTAGAATTCGGCGGCGTGGGGATCCGAGACCATGGTCATGCGCTTGAATTCACGGCTCCGGGCCAGGCTCATGGCATGCTCCAGGAGGGCACTCCCGATCCCTTGCCGCAAATGCCCCGGATCGACAAAGAGGGCCCCAAGTTCCACCTCCTCCGCGGATTGGGGAGCGAGGGTGTAGAAGCCCACGATCGCTCCCTCGCGCTCGGCGACGTGCCCGTCCTGCTCGACCAACTGTTCTCCGGAGATTCGCAGCTCTTCGCGAAAGACGGCCATCATCTCCTCCGGGTAGCCCCAACCCGCCTTCGACCGGAAGGCGAGGGAGGTCACCGCCTCTCCATCCTCCGATGTCGCGGGCCGAATCATCAAGCGTTCTTCAGATCGTTAGCACCGCGCGCTCTTGCGCTTCTTCCCGATGCGACCCATCTTCTCCACCTTCTTGATGAAGTCCTCCGCGAGGTGAATCTTGCAACTGGTATCCCCCACGTCGACGTCGACCTTGCCAATCTTCCTGGCTGCTTTCAGGGCCTTCGCCTTGAGGGGCTTCACCGAGCAACCCGACGCCATCACGAATGAGTTCATGCAGTCCTTGACCTCGTTCCGCTCGCCGTGAATCTCCACCACCACCCGTGCCAAGAGACTTTCGAAGAGCGCCAAGTCGATCTCCTCATCGGGCGTCACTGAGAGATAGCTCGAGAGGGTCGCCCATCCGGTGCACGCGATCTCTTCCTTCTTCGAATCGATCCACTTGGTCCCGAGGGCGATGGCATGGGGCGACTCCCCCGCCGCCCACGCCACGCTGCAGGTGCCGATCATGCACCAGACCGATTCGCGGGCCCAGCGGTTGAAATCGCTCTTCTTCATCCGGGTCTCGTCCGCGATGAGACCCGCGAGGTACTGCGCGTCGGCGTTGCCCGTGGCGAAGAGCTCCATCGCCAGCTGGTAGTCCTTCTTGATCCTCCTCTGGATCGGCTTCAGGTCCGCGATGGGCACTCCGTAGCACTTGCCTGGAGGCCCTCCGTGGCGGATGAAGGTCTTGCGGTGACTCTCCTTCCCGAGCTTCTTGAGCTGGGACATGAGCTGCTTGCAGGTCGGTTTCTTCGGAGCAACGGCCATGGGAAAAGGCTATCGCAAGGTCCGCATTGGTCAATCCAGCTGAGCCGCCTCCGAAGTGGTAATTCCCCTGCTTATTCAGGGGCTGGCGACCGTGGAATTCTCCGCTAGACCAGCATCAGGGCCGGGTTCTCGATGAGCTTTTTGAGCTGGCCAAGAAACTGGGCCCCGATCGCGCCGTCGACCACGCGGTGGTCGCAGGAGAGCCCGAGGTCCAGGCGGAGACCGGGCACGATCTCGCCCTTCACCACCACCGCTTTCTCGATAATGGCACCGATCGAGAGGATGGCGGCTTGGGGCGGGTTGATGATGGCGTCGAAGGATTCCACGCCGTAGGCCCCGAGATTCGAGACCGTGATGGTTCCACCATCGAACTCGTTGGGAAGGAGCTTGCCCTCACGGGCACGGGTGGCGAGGTCCTTCACTTCACGCGAAATCTGGAGGAGCGATTTGAGGGCTGCGTCTTTGACCACGGGTGTGACCAGGCCATCGTCCACCGCGATTGCCACCGCGACGCCGATGTGGCCGAACTGCACGATGTGATCGCCATTGAAGGAGGCGTTCACCGCGGGCACCGCTTGCAGCGCGTTGATCACGGCCTTCAGGACGAAGTCGTTCACGGTGTACTTGTTTCCGTGAGTCACTTCCGCCTGGGCGTTGACCTGCTTGCGGATGTCCATGAGCGGCGCGGCGTCCGCTTCGACATGCAGGTAAAAGTGCGGGATGGTGGTCTTGGAGGTGAGCAGGCGCTCCGCGATGATGCGGCGCAGATTGGAAAGCTCGATGCGCTGGTCCTCTCCGCTGGCCACCACCGCCGCCGCTGGCGTTGGGGTTGGCGAAGGAGTGGGGGTGGGCGCCGGAGCGGGCGCCGGCACGGGGGTGGGAGCAGGAGCAGCAGCACCCGCGGTGGCGGCTTCGATATCCTTCTTCACGATTCGCCCGCCAGGGCCGGTTCCCTTCACGCTGGCAAGATCCACTCCGCTCGATTCCGCCATCTTGCGGGCGAGGGGAGAAGCCTTGATGCGCTCGCTGGAGGCTGCCGCAGGTGCGGGCTCCGAGACCGTAATTGGCTCGGGTGCCGGGTCCGGCGTTGGCTCGGGCTCGGGAGTTGGCTCGGGTAGCGGGTCCGGAATCTTCGCTCCAACTGCCACGGGCTTGAGATTCTCAAGCGGATCGGAAACAGGCTTCTCGTCAGAAGGCTCCGCGGTCTCGGGCTCTTCGCCCTCCTCACGCAGGACCGCGAGAGTGGCTCCTATTTCGGCCTTCCCTCCTTCCGCCACGAGGATTTCCGAGAGGATCCCCTCGTCAAAGGCCTCCATCGCCATGGTCGCCTTGTCGGTTTCGATCTCTGCGATCTCATCTCCGATCTCTACCTGATCGCCGACCTGTTTAAGCCAGCGGACAACCGTGCCCTCGGTCATGGTGTCCGAGAGCTTGGGCATTTCAATATGGGTCGCCATGGAATTCGGAGATGATGATTGTGGGTGAGTGGCGCGCAGGGACTTAACAGAGGTCGCGCGCAGGGCAATTGAATTTCGCTTCGGTCGTTACTTCCGTCCGTCATCCCTCAAGCCCCGACCCCGTGGGGCGGCCCGCGTAGTCTCCCTGGTTCGGGCTGGCGGGGAGGTCCCCCGGAGGGAGGGTCGGCAGGGGATGGCAGGCTGAGAGGCCCAGCAGGAGCAGTGTCATGAGGAGGACTCTCATGGCTCAACGGTGGTGGCCCCGAGCCGCGTTGCTGTTCACCGACATAAAAAAAAACGGGCCCTCCCATTCAGGAGAGCCCGCGGAAAGGAATTGGGTTGGGCTCAGTTGGCCTGGGGCGCAAGGACCTTCATGGTGATGATCTGCCCGATGTGAGGCTCTCCGCTACCGCCCTGGGCGGTTGCCCGACGAAGCACCGCTGTGCTCGTAATGTCACAGCAGGCTGGTGCCGCGCAGTACCAGGAACCGCAGGAGGTGCATGTGACGGCCTTGCGGATCGTTTTCACGATCGGACGCCGCACCGTTACGGTGCCTCCCCTGCCGCCCTTTGCATCGGGGTCAACATGAACTTCTTCTTCAATCCACTCGGTTTCCTGATACTCGACATACTCCTTTTGGAAGCCGGCAACGCCGAAGCGCTTACCATTAACACAATTGTAGCAACAGGAGGAGAAGGTGAAGACAAGAACGAGAATCGCCGGGACGAACGCCAGTTTTTTCATAGACAGTTGGGAAGTTAGGTGTGTGAGGTGCCGATGCAAACAGATTTTCCCAGGCGCTGTCCAGCCCCAAGGATAGGATTGATAGCTTAGGTCTCGGTAGGGTCGCAGGAGGAGCGAGGGTCGTGGAATCCAAGGTGACCCCAAGGCAGGGTCAAAAGGCGAAGCTCAGAAGGTCGAACGTCCAAGGAGGAGGAGCCCCCAGATGGTTGACGGAATCAGAAGTCGCGTGGGCTTTGGCCTGCACTCCTGAATACTGAAGTGACTGCTAGACGAGGGCGAGCACCTGCTCGACCACCCTCTTCGCGCTGGGGAGCTGCTCGTCTTCGATGTGCTGAGAGTAAATGGCGGGGGCATCGATGGTGCAGACCCGCTTGATCGGAGCATCGAGGTGATCGAAGGCATGCTCCTGAATGAGGGTCGCGATTTGTGAGGAGACTCCGTTGAAGGGCTTGGACTCGTCCACCAGCACCGCCCGGTTGGTCTTGATCACCGAGTTGATGATGGTGTCCTGATCGAGCGGACGAATGGACCGGAGATCGACCACCTCGGCCGAGATGTTGTGATCGGCCGCGAGGGTCTCGGCCGCTTCCAGGGCATGGAGAACGGAACGGCCGTGGGCGATGAGGGAAATGTCACTGCCCTCACGTTTCACATCCGCCAAGCCCAGCGGCACGACGTGATCGCCCTCGCTGGGATCGGGGACTTCACCGGAGTTGCCGTAGAGCTTGGTGTTCTCCATGAAGAAGACGGGATCGTTGTCGCGAATCGCGGCCTTGAGGAGACCCTTCGCGTCTGATGGGGTGGCCGGGACACAGACCTTCAGTCCCGGAAAGGCCGCAAAGAGCCCCTCGGGGCAGTGCGAGTGAGTGGCACCCACATTGGTTCCGCCATTCGCCGGTCCCCGGACCACGATCGGGACATTGATTCGTCCGCCGGACATGTAGCGTACACACCCCGCGTTATTCACCAGTTGATCAAAGGCCACCGAGTGGAAGGACCAGAACATGAGCTCCATGACCGGGCGCACTCCCAACATGGAAGCCCCCACGCCCATCCCGATGAATCCAGCTTCCGAGATCGGGGTGTCCACCACCCGTTTGTCGCCCCACTTTTCCCAGAGACCCTCCGTCACTTTGTAGGCCCCGTTGTACTGGGCTACTTCCTCTCCCATGATCACGACGTTTTCGTCGCGTTCCAGTTCTTCATCAAGGGCCTCGCGGAGGGCGTGGCGGTAAAGCAGTTCTCTCATGTGTCAGATTATCGATTGGGGGGGAGGACGACCCTTCTCTTCGGCCTCGCGCGTTCTTCAAATGGAGACTTGTTCCCGTGGGCGGCCATGGATGCAAGGAACACCACCGGGAGCACCAGCAACTGAACTGATAGTCTTTTCATCGCAGTCCTACAAATGTCGCCCGGATCAATCCTTGCCACCAATTCAGTCGTTAAAAAAGTGACGTCCGGTGTTGCCGGCTTCGGTGTCCTCATCGACCTCCCAGTAGACGTCGTGCTGGATGTCCCCCACGGTCGGGGGAGCAGATTCCTCTGCAAACTTGCTGGCTGCCCCGGCCTCCCTGCTCGCCTCCTTCTCGATCGCCTTGGCTTCTTCGGCGGTGAACGCGCCTTCCTCGATGAGGCGCCGTTCCCAGATTCGGATGGGATCGTGATAGGTCTTGTAGCGCTTGATCTCGTCCGGGGTGCGATACTTGTCCGCATTGGCATCCGCGACTGAGTGTCCCTTGTAGCGGTAGGTCTGGATCTCCAACAAGGTCGGGCGGTGTTCCTTGCGGGCCCGCTCCATCGCGATGTTGGTCTTGGCACGAATCTCGTAGAGGTCCTCCCCGTTGATCAGGTCCCAAGCCATGTCATAGGCCTCGGCCCGCTGCGCGAGGCAGTCCCGATACGCACTCGATCGCTGTTGTGAAGTTCCCATCGAGTAGCCATTGTTCTCGATGATGTAGACCACCGGAATTTCAAAGAGAGCGGCCAGGTTCAGCGACTCATGAAAGGCGCCCTGGTTGATTGCGCCGTCCCCGAGGAAGCAAATCGCACAGCCCTCCAGCCCCTTGTACTTCAAGGCGTAGCCGAGACCGAGACCGAGCGGGGTCTGCCCAGCCACGATTCCGTGACCACCCCAGTAATTCTTATCGGGGGCGAAGAAGTGCATCGACCCGCCCTTCCCCTTGGAACAGCCGGTCGCCTTCCCGAAGAGCTCGGCCATGCACTCATTCATTTCCATTCCCACCGCGAGGGCATGCCCGTGATCGCGGTAGGCCGTGATGATGTGATCGTGCTCGCCCATCAGGGAGACGGTCGCCACCGCCACGGATTCCTGGCCGATGTAGACGTGAAGAAAGCCGCCCATGCGGTCCTTCTGGTACTGCTTGAGGGACTCGGTTTCGAAGCGCCGGATGCGCACCATCTGGCGGTAGAAGCCGATCTTGTCGTCCTTGCTCAGATCGCGGTTGACCGGCGAACTGGAGAAATCCATCAGGGCGAATGGGGTGTCGGTGGTGGTATCCTGCATGGCCTCGCTTCGTGGCGTCCATACTCGCGCCCCTCACCCCACGCAAGGGTTAAGGTCGGGACTGCCTGCGCAAAACCAAGCGGGAAACCCTTGGAGCAACGCCGACGCAGCCGGATCAGCGGCGCACCCGGACCGGAGCGAGCTCCCGCTCGGGCTCGACACCCCACTGGCGCTGGCCGAGGAGGAAGAGCCCCGTGAAGAGGAGATTGGCGAGGGCGGCGTTCCTGAGGAAGACCCAGGTGGCCACCGCATGATGTGGGGCGCCCGTCCATAGAGCCTGCACGAAGCCGCTCCAGGTCTTGGAGTAATCTGGGAGCAAGAGCCACGAGACGCAGTTGGTGAAGAGATAGAAGAGGACCGCCGCTCCCAGGGCGCCACCAAGGAGCGGAAGAGCCCGCTGGCGTTTTCGGAGGGCAAAACCCAGTCCCACCGCCAGGCTGAATCCGCCCACCGTCACCAACATTTGCCAGTCCCAGCCGAAGCCCAGGATGATGTTGGTAAGAGGATAAGAAAGAAGCCACGCCAGCATCGGGATCCACAGCCACCGCAGGCCCACGCACGCTGCCACGCAGAAAAATACCGCCGGAAGCGGCCCAAAGCCCGGCAGCACCTCCTGCAATTTCGTCCCCACCAGGCTGAAAACAACCAGCAGAACGACCAGGAGGATGATGGGAAGGGCCCGTTTCATGGCCAACGAACTACACCCGTCTCCGCCCCTCTGCACGGAAATTGTCGATTCAGGCGCCCTCAGTGAATCCCCCACCGACGGCTTTCCGATCTCGGGCAGGATCAGCTCAGCCAACTTGATTCGCTCAGACTAATAATCGATCTCGATGTGGAACCGATTGGCGTGCGGTTCGTGGAAGACCCGCCAGTCAGTGTCCTGATCGAGCTCGCCGGTGAAGCTCACCTGCATGGTGACATCGAGGCAGTTTGCCAACCCGCTGAGAAAGCGATTGAGGGCCCCGGTGTTCCCCTGGTAGCGCAGGCTGGTCATCCCGTTTAGCTCGGCACCCCCGAGCAAGAGGCAGCCCTCGCCGTTGAGAACCGCGCGCACGGACTTTCGCGCCACCTCGGGATACTCGTCCCCAAAGGAGAGCTTCGGCGCATCGAGTGCGGTGATCCCGACGGAAAGGAGAAGGGTCAACGACAGGAGAGCCGCAGCGACGGCGGAAGGCCGGCGAACAGTCATGATGGTGGGCGTTCTCCTCCCTTTGGCACCGGCCCCGCGATTTTGTTGGGCAATTCAGTCGCCTTTTTTCCGACCTTCCTGATCGAGGATGGTGGCCGTGATCTGGACTTGGAGAGACTCGCCCGGATTCGCTCCGCTCATGATCACGCCTTGCTTGCCATCCGCCACCGTGATGGTGGGTTGCGACAATACGGTGCGGACTTCGCGTCCCTGCTCGTCGCGCACCACCCTGGTGATCACGGTGCGCACCTGGATTTGTCGCGGCTGCCGGTCGAGGGCCAACAGGAAGGTCTCCAGCTTGTGCCGCCCGACCGTGGGGCCGCCAATGAGGATGCGGTTCGACTTCTTGCACAACACCGCGCGGGCTCCCTCGAGCTCCTTGCCAAAGGCCTTGTTGGCGGCTGCCAGGGCATCCTCGGCGACGATGTAATTCAGGACCAGGACGGTCATGCCCACCGCCTTCCCCGGCAGGTCGATGGCCAGCAGAAACTGCTCCAGCAATTCGATGACCTTCGGGTTCTCGTGAAAGAGGTAAACCCGGTTGCTGCGCGCATCGGCGACGATGGTGACATCGGTGATCTCCTTTCCCAACGCCGCCTGTGCCTGGGTCACCGCATCCTCAGCATCGATGTGCTGAAGGTCCATAAACCTGGGTGGCTCTTCCGCCAGCGTTACCGAAGCAATGCAAAGCAAAAGGAAGAGGGTCGGCAATGTCTTCATCATCTACTCAATGCCACTCTCTTGAACGCTTGTCGGAAAAATGTTCAGTCTTAAAGGTTGAACATTTTTCAGGGTATTTTTTACCTCCCGTCGCCAGCCAGGTAGCTACCAGCCTTGCAGGGCACGCACAATCGTGTTCGCCAACTCTTTGCATATGAAAACAGGAGGCGCGTCAGTTCAGTGACCGCACTCCTCACCGAGGACAGGACGGCCATTCACAACCACTTGGAGCTGCACCCATGATCACCACCACACCAGAACCACAAACGCAGGCCGCTGAAAATCCCGGTCGCCTGAGCACGGAGGAACTCAACAACCACGCACGCCTGCTCGGCATCGATGCCGGACTCATCCAGGTCCAGGACATCAACATGCCCGACTGCATCACCATCATCATCGGCATGCCGGATGGTCGCTCACTGCGTCGTGTCGTGCCACGCGAATCCTGGGATGATCCCGCTTACCGCGAGTCACTCATTCGCGACATGGGCCTCATTCTCGCGTAGAGGGGGACCACACGGGGTTCCCGAGCCCGTTCACTTCCCCTTCCCCGCTTGGGCATCACCCCAGTAGCGCCAATGCCAGCCCTCGTGGAGGTAGCCAGTCTCGCGCTTCCTGCCCTTCGGATACGAGAGCCTAAATCCAAACTGGCCGGCGTTCTCAGCCAGCCATGTCGCCGCCCGGGTCCTGTTGAATTGAGGTCCGATCCCGTCCTTGATTTCGGACGTTGAGAAATCCACCACCGTTCCCAGCTGGTGCTCACTGTGACCCGGGCGCGCCGAGTACTTGTCGGTCGCATCCACATCACCGCCCTCCCGGCGCAACCACGATTTGTAGACTTCGGTCTGCCGCTCAAAGGAGCGGTATCCCGAGATCACGGAAAGGTCGATGCCATCCCTGCGAGCCGCCTTGTTGAGATGGCGCAGGGGATCCAAGAGCTCTCGTTTCACACGGATCTTCGTCCCGGTGCGGATTACTTCCGCCGAGAGCTCCGCCAGCTGCTTCGGCACATAGTCCTTGGGAAGGCGGTGCGACTTATCGACGCGGATGGCCAGTTCGTCCCCCTCCGTATTCGCGACCTGGACCATTCCCACCTTTGGATAGCTCCACCACTCGGCTCTCGCGGACCACGCCACGAGCACCGCCAGCGCGGCGGCCAAGGGCACACAGCGCAAAAGGAATGGTCGGGAGAGAATCATTGGCCCCGCCCCTGCGGTTGGCCACTCTCGCTCCGGGAGTGCCGAGAAGCTACTCCATTTGCGCATCCAAGGGCAGATTGTCCGCTCTGGCGGGATGAAAACCGGGCGGAGGACTGCTCCCCCGCCCTGTTAGATTCTGTTAGAGGCCTTCCGCTAACGGAAGGGGTCATCGGACTTCTTTGGAGCGATCTTCGGGGGCACCTGCTCCCCGCCTTGCGGAGTCGCCTTTCCCCCACCCAGCGGTCTGATCACAATGGCGTGCTGATCATAGCGGGCAGTGGCCCTCGAGCTATCAAGGCAGTACTGCAGGACCACCGAGGCTGGAAGGTTTCCCAGCTTCAGGGTGAATTTGCGCGCTTCGAGGACGTTGTTCGGATCTTGCACCACGAAGTTGGGTGAGAACTTGTTGTCCGTTTGCTTCCGCACCAGCGCGTTGATTGCATCGAGAGCCTCGGGCAGGCTCAGGTCGTCGAAATTGACGACCGGTAGCCGCACTTCCTTCATTTTGAGCTCACGCTTCTTCGCATGCAGAAAGCCCGATCGAATACTCAGCTGCTTGAGCTGGTAACGCGCATTCATGTTGCGCGGCTGCAGCCGGACGACTTCCTGGAAACACTCCCGGGCGGTGTCGACTTGGCCTTGCTCGATCGCGCGAAGACCTTGCTTGTAGAGAGCAATTGCTTTCGCCGCGTCGGATTGTTGTCCCAGGGCACAGGGACCGAGAGCCAATAGGGCTCCCACTGTCAGGAGGATGACTTTTCTCATTGTTCTTGGATCGATTGGTGTTGGTCGGAATCGAGAGGTGTCGCACGATTCCGAAGGGCAAGTTACTTCCATGGTATGAAGCGGTCAAGGGACCAAGGCGCACAGGGCACTTGTTCGGGTCTCTTAGGAGAATGATTGATTTAAATGTACCTCTATTCTTCTTCTTAATGGTGCGAGCAAGTTGGCCGTTTCAGCGTTCCGCACCTGTAGCTCAAGTGTTCCACGCTGGGCACAAGGGGCGAGCAAGGCGGTGCCGGGCCTTCCTCTTGATCAGATTTTTTTATCTATTCCAGTAATCGGCAGGGCACTCCCATAATTTCCCCAGCTTGTTCTCAGCTTTTCCACGACGCTTGCCGGGGGCGGGTGCGAGGGATAGAGCTCAGCCTGTGAACGACAGTGAGTACATGCGCCGGGCCCTGGAATTGGCGCGGCGAGGAGTTGGCCTCACCAGTCCCAATCCGCCTGTGGGCGCCATCATTGTGAAGGATGGCCAGGAACTTGGTGGCGGTTGGCACCACGCCGCGGGCGAACCCCATGCTGAGGTAGAGGCGCTCAATGATGCCTTTCGCCGGCACGGCAGCGCGGGTCTCGAGGGCGCCACCATCTATGTCACCCTGGAACCTTGCTCCACGCAGGGTCGCACCGGGCCCTGCACCACGGCTATCGAGCGTTCCGGACTCGCGCGGGTGGTGATCGGCGCGGGGGACCCGAATCCCGCTCACGAAGGGCGGGCCATGGGTATTCTTGAAGAGGCTGGAATTGAGGTCGTCGAGGGAATTGAAGAAGCGAGTTGTGAGGAGATCATCCGCGCTTTTTCCAAGGTCCAAAAGACGGGATTGCCTTGGCTGATTATCAAGACGGCGATGAGTCTCGACGGCCGCATCACGCGACCCCCGACTGAGAGTCAATGGCTCAGTGGTGAAGAGTCGCGCGCTGAGGTTCAACTCCTAAGAGGGGAAGCAGACGCCATTCTCACCAGCGGACGCACCGTGCGAGCCGATGATCCGCAACTCACGGTACGGTCTCTTGATGTCGCGAAAGAGAAGAAACAACCCTGGCGGGTCGTCTTGACATCAAGGGATGATGGCGTTCCGGAATCGGCGCGGATCCGCTCCGATAAACAGCGCAAGCGCACCCTCATTTTCATCCGGCAGAGAATCGAGTGTGTCCTGCGCGAACTGGTCTCCGAACATGGCGTGAACACCGTCTTGGTGGAGGCAGGGGGAGGATTGGTGGGACGTCTCCTTGATGAAGGCTGGGCCGACGAATTGGTGGTCTATCTCACGCCCCGCCTTACCGGCGGCCCAACGCCCGCCACGGGAGGGGAGGGCGTTGGCAGGCTGGCCGAGCGCCTGCACCTGGAGGGGGGCCAGTTCCAGCGCTTCGGAAATGACGTGCGCTTGCGCGCCGTGCTGGCCGGAACGGGAGGGCAGCTGGAGCGCTAGAAGCGGACCTCGGGATGATCCCCGAGAGACCCGCAAATCAGTCCGCGAGAGACCCTATTACTACTAGATATATAGTATATGTTAGATGACTGTTAGATTGATAAAATCGATGCTGAAATCGGCCCAAACATTCACCATGATTGGAGGATTGGGGCTGATCGTGAGTGGGTGCGCTCCCAAAATCGGAGTGAACTACCAATGCGCGGTCAAAAAGACGAAGGCGCGACTCGAGCAGGGCGCGAGCCGCGTTCCCAGCGAACTGTTCAGGCTCAAGATCGAAGAGAAAGGGGATCAGACGACCTTTCGCTTCACTGCGGGAGATCGGCGCAACAAGGCTGCGCACGCATTTCCGGTGCGGGTGAGGGCTGAACTTCAGGCCCGCGCAGGAGGAGAGGACGCCACACTCAAGGTCAGCGTGTGGCGGGAAGAACTGTGGGGAAGTTGGCCCAGCAGGGCGCGCAAACGATGTTGGCAGGAGAAGCTTTTGGGCGCACTGCAAGGAGAGCGCCACGGGGGGTAAGAGCGGGTGCTCAGGAAGGAGGAGAGGAAACGCTCTCGGACCGCCGGCCCTTTTCGAGCCAGATTGAAAGGAGCGCGATGTCGGCCGGAGTGATGCCGCTGATGCGGGAGGCCTGGCCCAGGGTGAGGGGACGGATCTCGGTGAGGCGCTGTTGGGCCTCTCGTTTCAATCCCTCGATGGCATGGTAGTCGACCTCGGTCGGGAGGGGACGTTCCTCCTGGCGGGCCACACGGTCGACTTGTTGCTGTTGGCGCAGGATGTGGCCCTCATACTTGAAATCGGTCTCGATGAGAGGCCAAATTTCCACGGGGAACATTGCCTGGATCTCCTGGGGCAGGGCAGACCATTCGTTCTCTTCCCGGCGAAACCAGTGATCGAGCTTCACTCCCTCGTGAGTTCTTTCGCGGACAAAGCGGGCGGCCTTGCTGAGGGCCTCGATCTTGCGCGCGCAGCGCTGGGAGCGTTCGGGACCACTGAGTCCGAGGGCGGTGGCGAGGGGGGTGAGGCGTTGGTCCGCGTTGTCCTGGCGAAGGAGGAGGCGGTACTCCGCGCGGCTGGTGAACATGCGGTAGGGCTCGGTGCAACCCTTGGTGACCAGGTCGTCGATCATTACGCCGAGGTAGGAGGAGTCGCGGGTCAACATGAGAGGAGGCCTCCCGAGCACCTTGAGGGCGGCATTGGCTCCGGCGAGGAGTCCTTGCCCGGCGGCTTCCTCGTATCCGGAGGTCCCGTTGATCTGGCCGGCGAAGTAGAGGCCCTCCACCCGCTTGGTTTCGAGGGTGGGGGTGAGCTGGGTAGGGGGGCAGTAGTCGTACTCAACGGCGTAGCCAGGGCGAATGATCTCGGCCTTCTCGAGGCCCGCGATGGTGCGGATGAAGGCCAATTGCACCTCGTAGGGGAGGGAGGTCGAGACCCCGTTGACGTAGAATTCCTGGGTGTGACGGCCCTCCGGCTCGAGGAAGATCTGGTGGCGCTCCTTGTCCGCGAACCTGACCACCTTGTCCTCGATGGAGGGGCAGTAGCGCGGACCGACTCCCTCGATCGTTCCGGAATACATCGGCGATTGGTCAAGATTCTCGCGGATGTGGTGGTGGGTTCGGGCATTGGTCCAGGTAATCCAGCAGGGGCGTTGTTCCACGTGGAACCCTTCAGCACCCCAAGGGTTCAGGGTAAATAGATCATCAGGCCCCTTTAAAATCGTATCGGCGAGGTAGCTGAAGAGGGGCGGGGGATCATCCCCGTCCTGCCGTTCACACTGGGAGAGATCAAGGGAGCGCCCATTGAGACGGCAGGGCGTGCCCGTTTTAAAGCGGGCGACCTTAAAGCCGAGCTCCTCAAGAGAATCGCTGATGGTGGAGATTGCATCCCCCATTCGCCCCCCTTGCTCATTGCGCTTCCCGACATGCATGAGGCCGCGCATGAAGGTTCCCGCACTCAGGATCACCGAGCGGGCACGCAGTTCGAAATGGAGCTTGGTTTGGATTCCGCAGACCCGATCGTTTTCCACCAGGAGCGAGGCGGCGTTTCCCTGGTGAAGATCAATTCCGGGGGTGGACTCCAACAGGTGCTTCATGCGGAACTGGTAGGCCTTCTTATCGCACTGGGCCCGCGGTGCGCGCACGCTCGGTCCCTTCCGGGCATTGAGGAGTCGCCACTGGATCGCGGTGGCATCGGTATTCAGTCCCATCGCTCCGCCCAGGGCATCGATCTCGCGGACCATGTGTCCCTTCCCGAGACCTCCGATGGCGGGGTTGCAACTCATCTGGCCAATGGTGTCCAGGTTCTGGGTCAGGACCGCAACCTGGGCGCCAAGGCGGGCCGCCGCCAGGGCGGCCTCCACGCCGGCGTGCCCGGCGCCCACCACCAAGACGTCGTACTCTTTGGGATAACGAAACATAATCTCCTCGCAAGGAGACGGGAGACTAGCAGCTTGTAGGGGAACATCAAGAGTGGGACGGTTTGTGCAAGCTGACCACTCGGCGTCAAGAGAATCGTTCCACGTGGAACGTTGGGAGAGGGGGAAGGGGCCCTGGCAGACGGCGGACCCCGCGCGCAACGTCGCGGCCTTCCTGCCGCAAACCGGGGCGATGGGGGCGGCCTCGCGAGCACGGTTCGAAGGGGATGCGCCAAGAGCGGGGGTGGCGAGGCGCAGCGAATGAGTAGGTCGAAACCTTCGAGGGAACTGGAACAAAGCGTGCAGCGAAAGGGCCGCCGCCCTCGGGGGCACCATCCTACCGCGACCGGCGATCGCCGCATTGTTCCAGCCACATCACAGGTGCCGCGGCGGGACACAATTTTCTAACATGCCCTAGGCGGAACCATCTCTTGCTCGACGTCCCTCCGAGGGCTTGGTAGGATTCGTCAACCTGTTTCCCTTCGCGCTCGCCCGAAACCCACAAGAGCAGATGGAACTTCCTTTTTACCTGATCTCCCGGGAGAGGCCCGGAGTGTCATGGGACGGCTTGGTATCGCTCCACGGCGATGATCTCCACTTCGAGCTGAAGGGGGCGGGGGAAGACCCCCCGACCGAATTTGACATCCCGCTCGCGAAGGTCCAACGCGCTGAATTCCAGAGGGGACTGGTGAGCCGCAAACTGAATCTGAAGGTGGGCAGCGAAGAGATGCGGAAACGATTTCCAGCGGGGGTCACCGGTGAGGAGGTGCACCTGATGGTGGCGCGAGACGATGCAGACTTTGGGAGCGCAACCACGGAAGTGGAGTACGAACGCCTTGCCGGAGAGATCGCGCTGCGCACCGGGGCGGGAGCCTCCCCAGCGGCCGGGGGCCTGGCAAGTTGAGGAAGGGAAGCGGGGGGCGGAAGGCGGATCCGACCCTGCTCACCACGGAGCGTCTCCGATTGCGTCGCTGGAGGGCGAGCGATCGCGCAGTCTTCGCCGCGATGAGTTGCGACCCCGTCGTCATGGAGCACTTTCCCTCGCTGCTCTCCAGGGTGGAAAGTGACAAGATGGTCGAGCGCATGGAGCGGGAATTTGAGGATAGGGGGTATGGGCTGGGCGGTGGAGCGGGGGACACCGAGGAGTTCATTGGCTACACCGGCTTGCCTCGGGTCGCCTTCGAGGTTTCCTTCACCCCGGCGGTTGAAATCGGCTGGCGATTGACACAAGGATCCTGGGGTCACGGATTTGCGAGCGAAGCCGCCCGGCGTGCGCTGGCGTTTGCCTTTGAGGATCTGGCGCTCCCGGAAGTGGTGTCCTTCACCCTTCCGGCCAACACCAGGTCCCAAGCGGTCATGCGCCGCATTGGGATGGTCCGCGATACCGCGGGAGACTTCGACCATCTAAATCTGTTAGATAACGACCGGGTGCGCCGGCACATTCTCCACCGCCTCTCGCGAGCGGAGTGGCTCTCTAACAATTCTCTCTAACAGAAGTTTCTAACAGAATACTCCTCCACGATTTCGAGGGTGCGAGCTTGCCCGGACCGCATCGCTCCGCTAGAGCGGGAGGATGAGAGCACTTCTTTCCACCCTCACGGCACTTCTTCCCCTCCTCGGAGTGGGGGCGCCCCTGCCGCCCATCCAGGATGCCAAGCGGATCGTCTTCCTTGGAGACAGCATTACCCACGGGGGCCACTATGTGACCTGCATCGAGGGGTGGCTGACGATGAAATATCCCAATGCCGAGCGGGTGGTGATCAACCTGGGACTCTCCAGCGAAACGGTTTCCGGGCTCAGCGAGAAGGGACATGCCGGGGGACGATTTCCGCGACCGGATTTGCATGAGCGGCTCGCACGCGTTCTCGCGGCAGCGAAGCCCGACCTCGTCCTAGCCTGTTATGGGATGAACTGCGGAATCTATCAACCCGCTGATCCTGAGCGCTTTAAGGCGTATCACGAGGGCATTCTGAAACTGCGCAAGGCGGTGACGGGACGAGGAGGGGAGATCATTCACATCACGCCCTGGGCCTACGATCACTCGAAGGGGCGGACCAAGACCAGGGACTACAACGAGGCGGTGCTGGGCGGGTTCAGCGAGTGGCTGTTGGAGAGGGGTGAGAAAGAGGGGTGGCACGTGATCGATCTCCATGGTCCGATGACCGCCGAGATTGCAAAGCGGCAGGCGGCCGATGCAACGTTCACCTTCCAACGGGACGGGGTCCATCCAAACCAGGAAGGCCACTGGTTCGCGGCACAGCAGATGATTCGAGCGTTCGGTGACGAGGAGTCGGCGAGCGTTTCGAGCGCGAAGGGGATGATGTCGAAGTTCCCGGGGGGCGTGGAGATCCTGCCACTGGTGCAGGAACGCATGGTTCTCTTGCGAAATGCCTGGCTGAGCCACACCAAGCATCTTCGTCCCGGGGTGAGAGCAGGCTTGCCCCTGGAGGAGGCCACCAGGAAGGCCGGCGAGATCGGGGAGAAAATTGAGCAGCGGCGAGATCGCTAGGGCATGTTTGAAAATTGTGTCGCGCCGCGGCACCTGCGGTGTGGCTGAATAAAATGCGGCGATCGCCGGTTACGAGAGAGCGGAGGCTCTCCCGAAAGAGCGACTGGAGGCGCGATGCTCAGTCCTCTTCCATGCGGAAGAAGAGAGAGCTTCCAGTGATGTCGAATTCGACTCGATTTGGCGTGGGAGTGGATACCGCGGTCCGGGCCGAGACGTCGGTAAAGGTATCGAGGCCCGTGCTTTCGGTGACCTTCACGGTGCCGCTTCCCGAGTAAGCGAACTCCACAAAGAAGGTGCCGGGATCCAGCAGGCCGGTGTTGGTGATCTCGGGGGTGGCGGCCACTGGTTCGATCACGGTGTAGTGGGAGGGTTGGTTCAGGGCACCCACGTCGGCATCGAGCTGGATCATGGTGGTGTCGGCGGTGGTGGAGATCCACTCATCTGATTGACCCATACGCCACCGGCTTCATCACTTCGCTCGTCCGCCGATTTCATCGATGCTCCACTGCAGGTGATCGACGATATTGGCACCGGCCCCGAAGGGAGTACGGAAGTAGATCTGGATCCCGTAGGCGTCGGAATCGAGAGGGGTGGCGAAATTGCCAAGGGTGCTGCGATTGAGGTGGGCGGGATCGCCGCCGGGCGCATCGTTGGGGTAATGAATAAAAGCGACTCGCCGGCCGCGATGGAGACGGCATTGAGACCGGTGGTGGAGCTGTATCGGCGGATCTGATTCTCATCGTGAGTGCAGAAGCGCCAACCGGCGAGGCTCTGCGAAGTGGTGCCGTAGTTGTGCATTTCCACCACGCTGGTCACGAAGTTGATGGACTTGAACTGGATGTCCCGGGCGGCGCCCAAGAGGCCCGAGGCGGGAAGAGAGAGGAGAATGATCAGGGTGCGGATGTTCATGACAGAGCGGGTGTTCGCTCCCTTTCCAGGGGATCGGAGGGGAAAGGTATTCCATTCATCTGCGGATCATTCGCGGACGCAGGAGCGGACGATCAGCCCAGCAAAGAAGTGCGAGTGAAGAGCGGGAGGACGTCGATGCCGCGCGCTTCCAAGGCTTGACGGCCGCCCTCTTCGCGGTCGACGAGGACAAAGGCAAAGAGAACGCGTCCCCCCTCCGCCTCGATGGCCTCGATCGCTTTGATGGTGGACCCGCCAGTGGTGATGACATCGTCAACCACCACCACGGAGTGGCCGGCGGTGAAGTTCCCTTCGATGCGTTTTCCAGTGCCATAGCCTTTGGCTTCCTTTCGCACGGTGAAAACCTGGAGGAAATCGTCCGGTTGCTGTCGGGCGGACTGGACCCCGATGGAGAGCGAGATGGGATCCGCCCCGAGGGTCATTCCCCCGATGGCATCAGCTGAGAGACCCTCCGCGACGAGCTTGTCATGCACGGCAGCCCAGCCCGCTTCCCCGATGAGGCGGGCACCCCGGGAGTCGAAACTGGTCACGCGGCAGTCGACGTAGAGGTCGCTCTTCTTGCCCGAGGCCAAGGTGAACTCCCCGGTGCGAACCGACTTCTCCAACAACAATTGCTTCAGCTCTTCACGAATTTTTTCAGGCATCGAACCTTGCAAAGCACAAAGAGGTCCGCGAGGCGAGGCGGAAGAACAGGCGAGGGGAGGAGGGGCACGCCGGTGAGAACAGGCCCGGGCGCCCCGGCCCTCCGCGGGCGATGGCGTCCGGACCCTGAGCGAACAGCTCCCGGACCGATTTCGACGATCTTTGAAAATTCTGAGTTGTCAGGGTGGAGCGGGATCGGTAACCCCGGGGACCATGAAAACGCATGCCACCCTCTTCACGCTCGCCGCCGTTGCCCTCACGGCCGGACCTCTTGCCGCCGACCATCACAAGGGCGGCGGATTCAAGTCGATCTTCGATGGCAAAACCCTGAACGGCTGGAAGTCGAGCACCGACAATCCTGCGGCCTTTTCGGTGGAGAAGGATGGGACCCTGAAGGTGACCGGGGAGCGCGCCCACCTCTTCTACGTGGGCAAGGATGGCGCAGCGGCCTTCTCGAATTTTGAGCTCAAACTGAAGGCCAAGACCATGCCCAGTGCGAACTCGGGGGTCTATTTTCACACCAAGTACCAGGCGGAAGGTTGGCCCAGCCAGGGCTACGAAGCGCAGGTGAATTCGACCCAGGGCGACCCCAAGAAAACCGGGAGCCTCTACGGCGTGGTGAACCTCTGGCAGGACAAAAAGGCCTTCGAAGGAGGTCAGAGCGTTCCGTTCATCACGATCGACCCGAAGGGAGGCACCAACCTGCACGTGAAGGAAGCACCCAGTGTGGACAACGAGTGGTTTGACTACCACATCATCGTCGAAGGCAAGAAGATCACCCTCAAGATCAACGGCCAGACCACCGTGGAGTTCACCGAGCCGAAGGGCTGGGAGGGACCCAATCCCCGGATGTCCGGTCGAAAGTTGAGCAAGGGCACGATCGCGTTCCAAGCTCACGATCCCGGGAGCACGGTGTTTTATAAGGACATCATGCTGAAGGTGACGGATAAGTAAGGGACGAGGAAGGATTGCGGAGGGTCGAAGCCATCGGGGATCTCCCCGCAGGCGGCGAAAATGCGACCCTGCAATTCTCTGCATGAATCCCGGAGCCCATGGGTTCCGGGGGGAGGAGAGCAATCCGACCGGTTGGTTTATTATTAAATTTCCTTAAGGAGACAGGCCTCCGCGTAGGTTAAATACCGCGGGGTCTGATGCACGGAGAGCGAGAACCCGAGCTCCTGCAAGCGCTCCTGGAGCTTCGCGGGTTGGGGGAAGACCTTGTGAGATGCGGAACTCGCGGCCATCGTTGAGCTTGCGAGTGAGAGTCTCCTGATCCGCGGGTGCAAGCTGGTGGTCGGAGGCGGTGGAGGTCTCGCAGTGCCGGGAATCGACGAAGAAGACGCGGCCGCCGGGCCGCAGGGCGGCTTTGACGGTCAACCAGAAGGCCTCGAATCGCGCGGAGGGAACACGAGAGAGCCAGAAGGCGAAGTCGTAGCTTCGATCCGGAGACCAGGCGAAGAGATTGCTCTCCACGAATTCGATGCCGGAATCAGGGAGGCGCTGCCGGCAACGGGAAATCATCTCTGCGGAACTGTCCAGGGCGCAGAGGCTTGGAGGCGTGTGCCACAAGATGTCGGGTCCACAGGCCTGTCCCACAGGCCAATTCCAGGCAATTGCCAAAGGGCGCACAGGCGGCGAGGGCCTGCTCCACCTCTCTCAACTCGGAAAACCACAGGGAAGTGGCATCCTCGCCCCGATCGTAGCGTCCCTCCCGGAAAAACCACTCGTTGTAGTCCCCTGAGCGGGCGCGGGAGTACTCGAGTTGGTCGGAGAGAACCGGATCGGGACTGCTCACCGAGGAATTTAACTTGATATCAAGGAATCAAATGCGGTTGCGAGGAGGGGCTCGCCTTCGCGGCCGCTGAGCGGTCCGGAGCGAGTGAGCAAACCCCAGAATTTCGGAACCGCAGCGCTACTTACTTCGCCCCCTTGCGGCATTCGGAGAGAACCCGGAGGGCGTAGCCGGTTCCATAGGGTTGGTGGTAGGCGTAGAGAGGATAATCCCACCAGCATCCATTCTTCTCCTGTTTGGAAAGCATGATCTTCGCGTAGTTCTGATAATAAACCGACCGTTCGGTTTCTGGCAGGAGCGCGATGCAGTCCATGGCGTAGTAGTGGCCGTAGTAGTAGAAGTAGCCGGAATTCGCAAAGTGGGTGGAGTGGGGCACCGGGCGCTTCCTTGCGATATCAACCCAACCGTTGCGGAGGATAAGGCGATCGAGCCAGATTTTGATGATCTCGTCAGTGGGGCCAGGGTCACCCCAGAGTCGGCGCACGGCGTTGCAGGCCTGTGAACGGCACAACGAACCACCTGGTCGATTGATGCTGTAGCGGGGACGGTAGCGATGGCTATCAGAATAGACGTATGAGAAGTCGGGAATCTGCTGGCGTTTGAGGAAGGCGATCCCCCGCGTGACCTCCCGGGGAGGGAGCTCGAGATCCATGACCTCCTTGCCCTTCCACAGCGCCATCATGACGGTGGCAGTGGTAAAACTGGTGGGGATCCCGCTGGGTTTTTGGGTGATTTCGTCAAAATCGTAGTAGCCCCAGCCCCCGTTCACATCCTCGTAGCGTTTGAGCCGCTGGACCTGGGTCTGGGCCAGATTCTTGAGCTCCGAGCGCTTGGCTTCGTCGCCCTCCCGGTGTTCGTAGAGGGCAGCGAGGGCCTTGATCCCATAGGAGTGGCCCCAGACGTTATAGATGGTCGAGACCGTGGCGCGGCGCAGGCGGGGAAGCTCCTTCAGGAACCACGCTTCTGCTCGATCGATGGCAGCGATGGTCTCGGGGCGGCGATCGCCCGAGACAAGCAACCCCTCCAGCGCAAGACCCGTTGTGCCCGCCCGGAAGGCGTGGTGGGCTCCCGGAATGGGGGCGTTGATGTTGAGCCCCTTGGTCATGGTGGCAGATCCCCAAGAGCCATTCTTATTTTGGCTTGATATCAAGAAGTCTACCCCGCGTTTGATGGAGGCATCGATCTGGCTGCGGGGGATGGGCTCGATTTTGGGGAGGGGCGGAAGTCCGGAGAGCCAAGGCTTCTCCTTCCCTGCCTCCGCGGGCGTGCCTTGGTCCTTGGGCTCCTCGGCAAGAGCGGGGAGAGCCCAGAAAGCGGTGCCCAGAATGACGAGAATCGGCGAAAGGCGCATGGCGGTCTACTTCTTCTTGGGTTCCTCGGCCTTGGCAGCATCGGGGGTGATGATGACCTGGCCTGCCTTGAGGCCCGAGAGGACCACGATCTTGCCGCTCGACTCGGTTCCCACCTCGACCGCGACGCTGGATTCGCCGTCCTCACCCTTGACCTTGACGGTGTAGGAACCGTCGGCCTCCTCGTGAAGGGCGTTGACGGGGATGGCCAGACTGTCCCCCTCGTCCCCAAGGGTGAGCTTGATCTTCCCTTTCATTCCGGGAACGAGCTGGGTGCCGACGGGATCGCCGCCCACCTGGAGGACGACGTGGTACTTGCCATCTACTGCCGGATGGGAGGCCACCTCGCCCACCGTGACGCTGAGGCGCGAACGGGGTGCCGAGACTGGGGCTACATAGCCCTTTTGGCCGGCCTTGAGGCGGCTGACGGTCTTCTCATCGACAAAGGCATCGAGCTGGACCTTGGCCCCCTCAGGAATCACGGTGGCAAAGACGGTTCGGGCCGGAATTTTTCCCCCCACCTTCATGAACTTGGCCGCGGAGACCGCACTCCAACGCCCGTTCCGGATCTCGCCGTGATAAACCCGGCCGTTGGCGGGGGACGCGAGGTCCATCTGGGCGTGGTCACCCTTCAGCTCGGCCGATTTCTCGTCGGCGCGCTGGTCATCAACGCGAGCTTTCTTGACCTCAAGATTCTTTTGCTCCAGTGCGCGGGGAAGAGACTCGCGCTGGGTCTTCCAGGCGATCTCAGCATCCTTGAGCGCCTGCTCCTTGTCGATGGCCGAGCGGGGAATGGTGACTTCCAGGTTTCGTTTGGTGGAGAACTGAGCCGACTTGAGCCGAAATTCGGCGGCGTCGACTGCGTAGCGCTGGCGCTTGAGGATAATCTCCTCAGTCTCCTCGGTGAGGTCGTCCTCCTTGTACATCTTGAGAAGCTGCTTGAGCTCCTCGGTGGCGTATTCGAGGTAGCGCTCCGCGCTTGCCAGGGAACGGGTGGCCGATTCTTCCTGGAGGGGCCGGCTGATTTCCACGAAATAGTCGTGATCGTCCTTGGCCCGCTTGTAAGCGAGCTCTGCGGTTTCCAACTTCCAGGGGGTGGTTTGATCGAGATTGGCCAGATCGCGTTCGGCGGTGGCCAGGGCCATCTTGCGCAACCTGGTGGCGTCAGAGTCGTCAGAGAGCTTGCGAGCGATGGGCTTGGTATCGAGAGTGACGACGGGCTGACCCTTCGCAATCGTGCCCCCTTGGGCCACGAGCTCGAGAATGGTGAAATCGGTCCAGGCCTTGGGATCGATCTTGAGGAGGTGGACCTTGTCCGGGAGGAAGGTGCCGTCCAGGGAGACGGTGGCCTTGAAGGGCTTTTTCTCAACGGTGAACTCGCCGGCGAAGGCGGCGGGAGCAAGGGCCGCGAGAACGGCGAGGAGCGGGCGATTTAGTTTCATGTTCTAGGAATTGGCGTCCCCCAGGCTGGGACGAGGTTGATAGGAGCCCTTGCGGGCCAGCCAGATGGTTGAGCGTCGCTTCTGCTTCCCCTTGTGCGAGGAAGCCACAATTTCGTAACTAACATCAAAGCCCACCTGGCGCAGCTTCCGCTCAAAGGACTTGTGGTCCGCCGCACAGGAAATTGCCAGAAGGCCCCCTTCCTTTAGCGCAGAATGGGCGCGGTTCAAGAAAGAGGGATAGGGATGGCACTTCCGGTCGGTGACGCCCTCGAGGGGAAGATTGCCCTCGGCATCGAGGAGGATGGCGTTGAAGCCCTCGGGCGCCTTGCGAAAAGCCGCGGTCAGGCCCTGGGTCTGCACGTTGAGCCGCGGATCGTCCACTTGGCCCGGATGGAGCTCCGCCAGGAATTTCCGGTGCCAGGACGGGAGCTCGGCGATGGGCTCAGCCACCTGGAAGTGTCCTCGTTTCTGGAGCAGGGTCTCCCGGGCGCCCGCCAAGGTGTAGCCCAGTCCCAGACCCGCAAACAGGACATGGGGCTGGCGGGTCGACCGCAGGGGCCCACAGGCGAGCCGGGCCAGCTCCGAGGCTGGATTGTGGGCGAAGCTGCTCTGAAGCTGCACGCCGTCGGCCTGTAGGTAGTAGTCGCCGTCGTGCTCGATGAGCACGAGGGTGGCCCCATTCGGGGCAATCGTCTCGGCGAGGGTGACAGTGGGCTTCACGGGGGCGCGAGTTTCGCGAAGATGGCGCCCAGATCGATTCAAATCGGCGGGTCCTGCCACGAGGTTCTCCACAATGATTAAATGAGATCGATAAACCGCGATGCTGTTAGATCTGGTCTGTTAGACGATCACGGTTGTTATTTCCTGCCTCTTTGCTTGTCAGAGATTCGTTCGTGAGGATAGAACTGGGCTTGTTATGTCTGAAGAATCTCAACCACCACAAGAA
>JAYGGC010000095.1:0-4585 GCA_046581525.1 Roseibacillus sp.
TCACGCCCTGGGAGGGCGGCAAGCAGCCGGTGTTCTTCCTCGTGAACCTGAAGACCGACATCGGGGAAAGAAACAACCTCGCGCAGAAGGAACCCGCCAAGCTCGCCGAGCTCAAGATTCTTGCGGAGGCCTACAAGACGAGCCTCCTGCCCGACTTCCGCGCTGCCCGCAAGCAGGCCGCTCCTCAATGAGGCGGAGGTGGCTTCATCTCACGTCCGTCATGGGTTTCCAGTGTTCGCTGAGCAAGCGCTCGGATTTCCGGAAAAGCGCCTGCGTCTGGACGAACGACTCGCGTGGCGCGGCGTCCCGAATCGCCAAGCCGGGTCGGCTCACCAATTTCGTCCCGAGCTTCCCCGCGACCAGCTCCAACTCACCTCGCAGGAGCCTGCCAAGCTGGGCGACATCGGACGAGCCCAAGCGGGTCTTCCTGCGCGAGGCCAATCCCCGCAACCACCAGCCAGCAGAACAGGAACGAGACCCATCGCATCGCCATTCAAGATAACAAATAGTTATATTTACTGTATCTTTATTTCTAGGTATTTGACCCCCTTGCCCTCGGTTCCCAGCGCGACTCCGCGGCCAGCAATTCCGCTCGCGACGTGGTGCGAAACGAGCCCACTACTGCCCTTGAGTGGGCCAGTCCAAAACCTCCGCAAGGACACCATCTCCAAGCCGCAAGAGTGGCTCGTGCGCGCCAATCTTCCGGAGAACGTTCTGCGGGATCGCCGCCGCGATGTCGATGAAGAGGACCAGCAGAAGGTCGTGATTTGAGCGAAACGGATCGGTTTTTCTTCCCGTAGGACCCTTCGCACCTGATCTTTCCACCACCCACTATTGCCATGCTTCGCCGATCGATCCTCCTTCTCGCTGCTTGCTTCCCCCTGCTCGCACCAGCTGCCGAGCGCCCTAACATCGTCCTCATCATGGCCGATGACCTCGGCTTCTCCGACCTCGGATGCTATGGCGCGGAGATCAAGACGCCCAACCTCGATGCGCTCGCCAGGAAGGGCCTGCGTTTCTCGCAGTTCTACAACACCGCCAAGTGCCACTCCTCCCGCGTCTCGTTGCTAACCGGTCTCTATTGTGACCAGGCCGGCGGGGCTTCCCTGTCGCGCGGAGCGACTATTGCGGAGGCTCTCGGCTCCGCCGGGTATTCGACTTCGATGGTGGGCAAATGGCACCTCAGCAAGCAACCGACCGACTTTGGGTTTGAGCGCTACTGGGGCCACCTCTCCGGCGCGACCAATTTCTTCGTGGGGGACAACTCCTTCCGCCTGAATGGCGAGCAATGGAAGGTCCCGAATACCCTCAACGGGAAAGCCTTCTACACCACCCACGCGATCACGGACTTCGCCCTCGATTTCATCGATGAGATGACCGCCAAAAAGGATGATCCCTTCCTTCTCTACGTCGCTTACAACGCACCTCACTATCCCCTGCAGGCTCCGGAGAAGGAGGTCGCGAAGTACAAAGGAGTGTACGACGCGGGCTGGGATGCCATGCGCAAACAACGCCACGCCAAGCAGCTCAAGACCGGGCTCCTCTCCGAGAAGTGGGAGCTTTGCCCACGACCAGTCCACGTCCCGGCCTGGGACTCGCTCTCCGCCGAAGACCAGAAGTGGGAGGCCCGGCGCATGGAGGTCTATGCCGCCATGGTGGACATCGTAGACCAGAACATCGGTCGCCTGGTTGCGCACCTGAAGAAGACGGGCGCCTGGGAAAACACCCTCTTCCTCTTCTGCGCCGACAACGGGGCCTGCCCCTTCGATCGCACACGCGGCAAGGACCTCGATCCCTGGGATCCGAAAAGCTACTGGTGCTACGATGTCGGCTGGGCGCACGTGGGGAACACGCCCTTCCGCCTCTACAAGCAGAACCAACACGAAGGCGGAATCTCCTCGCCCCTCATTGCGCACTGGCCAGAGGGTCTCAATCTTCAAATCGGCAGTTCGGCCGGGGACACCGACCAGACCCTGCGCCCCACCCCGCTCGGAATGGTCACCGACCAGCCCGGCCACCTCATCGATCTGATGGCCACCTTTCTCGATCTCGGAAAAGCAACCTACCCCAAGACGGTCGGCGACCGAACGATTGATCCCCTGCAAGGGAAGTCCCTCGCTCCCATCTTCAAGAGCAAGAAACGCGCCGGACACGCCACCATCTATCAGCACTTCGGCACCGACCGTGCCCTACGCCAGGGCGATTGGAAGGTGGTGGCCGCCAAAGGCGGACGCTGGGAACTCTACAACCTGCAGGAGGACCGTACCGAGTTGAACGACCTCAAGAAGGAACATCCGGAACGAGCCCAGAAGATGATTGAGGAGTGGTTCCGCATCGCGAAAGACGTCGACCGCCTCAAACCCAACCAGCTCAAGCGCGGCAACGGCACATTGAGCCCTCTCAAGTTTGGCAAGCGCAACGATCCGGGAGCGGAGAAAGGGACCGGCGGAAAGGGCAAACAGAGAAAGAAGAGCCCCTGAGCCGAGGTGCCCCGCCTGCACCTGCAGGCAATTGACTACGATCAGCAGGCAAACAGTCTAGAGGCCCCATGCCTTCGCCCGGGCGAACGAGTCCCTCGCTACGAGTTGGACTGTTCAAGCAAGGATCGTGATCCCTTGGTCGCCCTTCAGGAAAAGGAAAAGTACGACCTCCATTGGTGTTTGGATTAGGTGTGTGTGATCGCAGGGAGAATTCCAGGGGAGCACCTCAACCTGGGGCGGATTCGTCCGCCATCGTGATCCCGATTTCTCCCCGTGAACCAGGGCGCCCCAAGAGTCCGGAGCGGGGCGATTCTTCTTTCGTAAGATCCGCAGAGGGGCTGAGGTAGCTGCCTCACCATGAATCGCCTCCTCCTCACCATCCTCCTGGCCGCATGCCTCGGGCATTCTGCTCCCGCCGCGCGGCCGCCGAATGTCGTGCTCATTCTCGCCGACGACATGGGCTACGGCGATGTGCAGGCGCTCAATGCCGACTCCAGAATCCCTACTCCCAATTTGAACAAGCTTGCCAAGACCAGCGCAACCTTCCTCGACGCGCACAGCGGCTCGGCAGTATGCACGCCCACGCGTTACGGCCTGCTCACCGGCCGCTACTGCTGGCGCTCCCGCCTCAAGCGTGGCGTGCTCTTTCCGCCCAATGACAAGCCGCTCATCGAGGACGACCGCACCACCGTCGCGAGTTACCTGAAGTCCCAGGGTTACCAAACCGCGCTGGTTGGAAAATGGCACCTCGGGATCGGTTGGGCGCGCGACAAAAAGGGCAAGGTCATCTTCGATGCTCCCTTCACCAATGGTCCGAACGAGAAAGGATTCGACCAGTGGTTCGGGGTGGCCGCTTCCCTCGACATGGTTCCCTACGTCTATCTGCGCAACCACCAGGCGGTCGCCAAGACCACGGCGACCCAGCAGTCACAGGGCTTCCCGAAGTACATCCGCAAGGGCCCCAAGGATCCCAATTTCGATCCCGGTGATGTCCTCGACGATCTCGCCCGGGAAGCCAGCGGCTTCATCAAGAAAGCGAGCGCCGACAAGGAGAAGCCGTTCTTCCTCTACCTGCCGCTCACTGGCCCCCACAAACCCGTCTGGCCGCACGAGCGCTTCGTCGGCAAAACCAAGCTCGGTCCCTACGGCGACTTCGTGCACCAAGTTGACCATACCATCGGCGTCGTGCTCAAGGCGCTTGAAGATTCCGGTCAAGCCGCCAACACCCTCGTGATCTTCACGAGCGACAACGGTTCCTTCATGCACCGTCGCAAGGACAGTGAAAAACACCACCTTGCGGACAAGACCGACCAGGGATTCCGCCCCGCCGATCACTCCGCAAACTACCATTGGCGCGGCACCAAGGCCGACGTCTGGGAAGGCGGACACCACGTTCCCTTCTTCGTGCGCTGGCCCGAAGGCGGGGTCAAGGCAGGCTCCACCACCAAGCGGGTCACTTGCCTGACCGATGTCCTTGCCACCGTGGCAGAAGCCGTCGGAAAGCCGCTTCCCGCGGGTGCAGGCGAGGACAGCTTCAGCTTCCTGCAGGTCGCCAAGGGCCACCCCGCGCGCAAATCCCGCCCCGGCGTGATCAACCACTCCGCCTCGGGCTTTTTCGCGATCCGCAAAGGCCCGTGGAAACTCGTCCTCGCCAACGGCTCCGGTGGGCGACAACAACCAAAGGGCAAATCCTTCGGAAAGCCCTACCACCTCTACAACCTCCACGACGATCCCAGCGAAACGAATAATCTCATCGAAGAGAACGCCGACCTCGCTGCGGACCTCGAGCGCGAATTCAAGACCATCGTGGGAGAGAATTACAAGTAGAACCCCAATCACAGCAGGGAGTTCATGCACGCGGCCCTTGACGTTCACTATTCCGACGAGGGCGCCTGCGTCGGCTTCGCAAAATGGACCGACGAAGAGCCGGTCCTCACCAAGCTGGTGACCCTGCCAGGTCCGGCCGCCTATGAACCCGGGCAGTTTTACCGACGAGAGCTCGATCCCCTCCTCGCCATTCTCAAAGCAACGGGGGAGCAGTTCCAGGCCATCGTGATCGACGCCTATTGCCATCTCGATGCAGGAGGCACACCCGGCCTGGGCAC
>JAYGGC010000123.1:0-17939 GCA_046581525.1 Roseibacillus sp.
GAAACAGGATACTGCCGGAAGCGGACGGAGACTCTCCTCTCCCAAAGCCTGTCCACGAATATCAGCATACCAAGCATGCGGGAAACCGCTCACCCCGCGCCCCCTTTTGGGCGGGTGATGCTGCTCATCTCCCCTCGATCTACTGACACGAACTACTATAGCCACCGTAGAACTGCGGAATGGAACAAATAAATATCGCCCGCTTGACAACTAAGCAGCCATATCAACGTTAAAGGGAAGGGGGCGGAGATCTTGGAAAGAGGAATGGCTCCTGCGAAAGAACGACGGCGATCTACCGCCCGCCTCCCACGCCTTATGGTGCCGGCTTCGTGGGCCCAATTGCTATCCGATGCTATAGCTCAGATCCCGCTCCTGCTTGAGCGTCCTGACCGGAAATCTGTAGTTCCGCCCATCCTGCCTCACGTAGACCGCGCCCCCCCGAAACCCAATGACTTCATAGTGTCGGATTGGCGATTCTCCCCGTCGCTCCGGAATCCTAATAAGAGTCGCGGGCGCACTCGGCAGCTCGGGCGTGACTACAATGAGCCGGTTCACAGACCAACTGTGCTCCTCCACAATGAGCAAGGCTTGCGTCTCCGGATCGCTGAAAACCTCAATCCGGATCGCAAGTCCTAGATCTGAACCAACGTCTTCAAGAGCCAGAACACTCTCCGCCACTTCATGAGGAGCTCCTCCTCCATTGCTCAGGACATACCGTGATCCCGTCCGAAAACGCCGTGGAGCATTGGCTGCTTCGCGAGGACCGAGCGTCAACGACAATCTCCGCTGAGCGTCGCGCCACACCTCCTGTGTTGGCTTGATCGAGTCCAATAACCGGCGGGGAAGATCTGGCAGGCCCTCGTGCGGAATCTCATACCATCGGTATTCCGCCCTGAACTCATCGATGCAGCTCTGCTCGGAATTGGAATAGGGGCTGCCCTGTTCGATACTCGTGCAAGCAGTAGCAGCAAAGGCTACCAGCATTAAGTGGAGCTGCGCAGTCACGAGGATGGATCTCTTGACACAACCCTATAGTGGAGGCCGCGGGTCTGCAACCTTCGAAGGCGAAAGGCCCTCGCGCCTCAGGCAAACACCTCCTTCACGGCCTTGCCCTTGCCGTCTTCGGTCGCGTAGAAGGGACGGCGTTCAACATCGAAGGAGGTCTTCGGGCTCATCCCCATGGCGGTGAAAATGGTGGCGTGCAGGTCGGGAATGCTGACGGGATTCTCGATCGCGAGACAGGGCCGCTCGTCGGCAGTCTTGCCGTAGAGGAAGCCCTTCTTCATCCCGCCGCCCCACATCACCACCGAGGTTCCGCCCGTGAAGTGACGGTGCAGACCGTAGTGCTTCATTTCCTTCAACACGTCGGTCTTGGCGCGGCTCTGATCGCGCGCATTGCTGCCGGGCACGCCCTCGATCATCATGTCGCGGCTGAACTCGCTCGCGATGATCACCAGGGTGCGATCCAAGAGGCCGCGCTCCTCGAGGTCGAGAATGAGCTTTGCGATCGGACGGTCCATCTCCTTGTGCAGGCGATCCACCGTGGTGTGCCCGTTCTCGTGGGTGTCCCAATGGACAAAGGGAATGTACTCGGTGGTCACTTCCACGAATCGCGCACCGGACTCCACCAGGCGGCGGGCGAGCAGGCAGCCGCGTCCGAATCGGCCGGTGTTGTATTCATCGAAGCTCTCCTTCTTCTCCAGGCTCAGATCGAAGGCCGCGCGCTCTTTCGAACCGAGCAACTTGTGGGCGTTCTCCATCGAGCGCAACATCGACTCCTGGTGATAGTCGCTGAGATACTCACCCTTCGGGGAGTTCTTCAGCATCGCCTTGAGAGCCTTGTAGCGGCGGCTGAAGCGATCCGCAGTCATCCCCGGAGGGGGCTTGACGGCTTCCGAAGCTTTTTCGGGGAAGGGCAGGTTGAAGGGCGAAAACTCGCTGCCGAAGAATCCGCCGGTGGTGAAGGCCTTGAGCTCCTGTCCCTCGCCGTTGCCCTCAAGCTTCTGCCCGATATTGATGAAGGGAGGCATCACGTCGTTGCGCGAACCAAGCGTCCTCGCCATCCAGGCCCCGATGTGCGGAGCCGCCACCGTCTGTGGCGGCACGTAGCCGGTGTGCCAATGATACTGGTGCCGCGAGTGCAGGATGTGTCCCAGGTCGGCCTGGTAGGCCGAGCGAATGATGGTGCCGCGATCCATCACCGCAGCAATCCTCTCAAGGCCCTGGCAGATCTTGATGTTGTCCACCGCGGTGTCGATGGCGGGGAAGGTACTGATGATCTTCTCGACCGGAGTGCCCACTTCGAATGGGAAGTAACGTTTTGGATCGAAGGTCTCGGGCGCCGCCATTCCGCCGGCCATCCAGATCAGGATACACGCGTCGGCCGTCGCTTTTGGTTGTTCGACCTTCTCTCCGCGCAGTGGCGCGCTCCCCATCAGGGTTGCGGCCGAGGTCGCCCCCAGGGCCTGCAGAAATCGGCGCCGGGTGAGATCCGGACGGTTCTCGTCGTACCATCCTTCGTTTTGGTCAGCATTCATGGCAGTTCAGTTTACAAATTGGAATTCGGGCAACATGAAGATGGTCCAAAGGAGGTCTTCAACTCCCTCCGTGGTGACCGGGCTGCCCATCAGGCCGCGCGCCACCGAGCGCTCATCCCGCGAGGGCTTCCGGGCCAGGGCGGAAATATACAGCCGTTCGATCGTGGCGTCAGGTGAAGAATCGCCGGCCAACTTGCCCGCCCCGGATTTCAGGATCGCGGCCAGCCTCGGGCCATTCGAGAGCGTGATGGCCTCCAGGGTGGTGAGCAGTTCCGGACGGGAGGATACCACTTGCTCGCGGTTGGGACGACCGAGGGCCGCCTGCAGGGAGTCGAGCTCGGTGAAGACCGTCCGCACTGGCCGGTCACCCCAGTCCTTGATCCCGTGAGCTTTCATCGCCGCCGCGAGCTGCCCACCCTGGGCCCCGCCGCCTTTCAGCGCCCGATTGGCAGGTTTGGTCCACACCCCGATGGTGCTGCGAATCGAATCGAGAAACTGTTCCGCACTCATGCGTTTCATGACCGGTCCGCGGAAGACATAGTCGTCTGCGCCCTCCTTCGCGATTTCGGATTTCAAATGGTAGGCCTTCGACTTTGCAATGAGGGAGATCACTTTCTTCAGGTCGTACTTTTGCTCCACGAGGTAGACCGCGAGGTAATCCAGGAGATCCTCACTCCACGGGGCGGTGCCCATCGCATCGACCGGGTGCACGATCCCGCGACCCATCAGTTGTTTCCAGAGACGATTCACGATCGTGCGCTGCATGCGCCCGTTCTCCGGATGGGTCATGAGGCCTGCCAGCTGCTGCAGGCGCTCCTTCTGTGGCTTGGAGGCATCGATCGTCCCCAGCTCCGGGAAAATCCACTTCGGCTCGGTCATCTCTCCGGTGGGCTTGTCGCAGCGGAAGAGCTCGAGCGGCTTCTCCGAGAAGATCGCTGCAAGCCCGTAGGCATCCTTCAACTTCCAGTCATTGATGAAGCTGTCGTGGCAGGAAGCACACTTCATGTTGATGCCGAGGAAGACCTGCGAAATGTTCTGCGAGAACTGCACCTCGCGCGTCTGGCTGGCGTTCACGTTGCCCCGCCACTTGATCCCCCTGATGAAGCCGTCCGACTCGCCGGTGGGCGCGATGAGCTCGCGCACAAACTGGTCGTAGGGCTTGTTCTCGAGCAGCGACTTGTAGAGCCAGCCGGTGATCTGGCGCCGCCCTCCGTCAATGTAGCCGGTGCCGGCATACGCATTGCGCAGGAGATCGTTCCAGAACGTCAACCAGTGCTCCGAAAACTGCTGGTCGCGGGCCAGCACGTCGTCCACCAACTTTGATCGCTTCTGCCGGTCCTTGCTCTCCACGAAGGCCTTCAATTCCTCGGGAGTGGGTGGGATGCCGATCAGGTCGAGGTAGAGTCGTCGCGCGTAGGCCTCGTCCGTCACCCCCTTGGGCGGCTTCGCCTTGTTCTTTTCAAAATAGGCCCGCACCACGCGATCGATCGCGTTCTCGCCCTTCTTCCCGCTGGGGATCACCGGCCGGCGCGGTTTGAGGGGCGGATTGTAGCGCTCCTCCGCAAAGGTGAATCCATCCTCCCACCCCAGTCCTTCCGCGATCCACTTCTTCAGCGTTTCGATCTCCTCTTTCTTGAGCGGCGGCTTCGGCTTCTCGCCCTTTTTTGACGACGGCATCCGTTCCTTCGGGTCACTGCTCGTGATCAGCTCGATCAAGGTCGACTCGCCGGGGTTCCCCACTTCCACCACCTCCGCTTCCAGCAGCAACCCCCGCGTGTTCATGGAGAGTCCGCCTTTCGATTTCGCCCCCCCGTGGCACTCCACGCAATGCGCTTTCAGAATGGGCACCACCTCGTGGGCAAAATCCACCTCCGCCCACAACGGCAGCGCGCTCAGCGCCAGGACCGCCCCTCCCAGAATCTGTCGTCTCTCTTTCACTACTGGATCTACCTAAATCACAACTCCCCCCTGTCGTGAATCTTCAATCGACCATCTCACCTCATCGCGTCCCGCCTCGACTCCGGGGACCGACCGTGGCAAACTTCAGTCAGCCGAACTATCTCTTCGGAATCCTCTTCTCTTGTCATGTCCGATTGGTGGAACAACCTCGCATCCTGGGAGCAATCCTGCGTCGCCGTCGCCGCAGCTTTCCTCATCCATCTTTTTGTCCGCTTGGTCCTCATCCGGGGACTCAATCGACTGGCGGCCTCCACCGACAACGACCTCGACGATCGGCTCGTCTATTTCATCCGGCGCTTCTATCTCCTCATCCTCATCTTCGCCCTCACCCTGGTCGTCCTCAAAATCCACGGGATCAAGATCACGGCCTTTCTCGCCAGTGCGGGCATCATGGGCATCGCGATCGGCCTGGCGGCCAAGGAAACCCTCTCCGACATCCTCGCCGGCATCTTTCTCATCACCGATCAACCCGCCCGCATCGGTGACCGCGTCAAGATCGAGTCGCCGGGGCGCCACTGGGGCGGCTGGGGTGACGTGGTCGATGTCGGGCTGCGCCGCACCCGGATCCGCAACACCGACGGCGTGATCGTGAACTATCCCAACAACGTCCTCGCCAATTCCATCATCACCAACTTCTCCTACGAGGACGAGCCGGTCCGCGTCCGCGTGCGCTTCCAGCTCAATTATAACTGCGACCTCGACCAGGCCAGCGAGGTCGCCTGCCGTGCCATCCAAAACACCGGCCGCGTCCTCCCCGAGACCGCCGAGATCGTGGTGCGCTCCCTCTGGGACGACACCGGCGGACACATGGGATCCGGTATCCTGATGGAAGGCCGCTACCGCATCGCAGACGTCCGCAACCGCACCAAGATTCGCTCCGAAGTGCTCAAGAACATCTCCAAGGAACTGAAGGCGGCAGGCATCTCGCTCGCCAGTCCGCGCGTGCGCATCGAGCAGGTCTAGCCCTCGCCTTTCTAACGGGCTGGGTTTTCGTACCAGATGACCCCCAGTTCCTTGCCCTTGTATCCCTTTGCCAGATAGGGCCCTTTTTCTTCGACCGTGACAACATCGAGATCCCCGTCGTGATCGAGATCGATCAATTCGATGAGGTCGTTGATGAATCCTTCCGGCCCACTGATCGAGGTCGCCGCCCAGCGCGACTCCGTCGGTTTGCAGTGGTAAGACAACCAGAAGGTGCCGATCTTGCCTTCGTCTGCATGTTCGCAAGCGACTAAGAGATCCAGTTGGCCATCGAGATCGATGTCGCCCACTTGCACGGCCTTACCACCGCCGGTGTGGGGTGGCATTTCGATGGTATGGGTTTCCCAAACTAACGGTGATTGGGAGACGCGGCGATGGAACCGGATCGGCCCACCTTTAACCGCCACCAGAACATCCTCCAATCCATCGCGATCGAAGTCCACGATGGTGTTGTGCAATGCTTCGTGCTCTCCGACAGGGCCGATGCGATGTTCCTTCCAATCGACCAAGGTCGCTTGCGCAGCGCCAGGGTTTTCCATCCAGAGCGCGCCGCGGCGTGAACCCCGGCGTTCGGTAGCGACAATATCGAGGTCACCATCACCATCGATATCGTGCGGCCTCAAGGTCATGAACCATTTGCCGGAAAGAAGCGCATGCCAACGCCAACTCGCCATCTCGCGGGGATTCTCAGGTGATTCGAACCAACCGAGCACAGCGTTCTTCCCTTTGGATGCGGCCACGATGTCGATCCCCGCTTTTCCATCCACCTGCATGGCAAAGGCGTACATCCATCCGCCGACGTCCGCCTCAAGGGGAAATGGCTTGGTGGTCCACGCCTTGGGATCGAGCAATTTGCCAGGATCGGTCGGTGCCCAGTGGACGAACATGGACCGTGTCTTTCCCTCGCAGGAGCTCACCACATCGATATGGCCGTCGCCGTCCAGGTCGACGAAGAAGGAATCTTCGGGGTCGCCGACCTTGCCCACTGTCACGGCCGGCCAGTGGTCTTTGAGGCCTTCCCTGCCCGGGTTGATGTAGACGCGCACTTGCCCGCCCTGTTCCCAGGGTGTGGTGATGTCGAGCAGGCCGTCGCCATTGATATCGGCAAGACGGATTCCGTCCGGTCCCAGGGAAGAATCGTCAATCGTGTGACGTTTCCAGGCGCCTTCTGGCCAGGTGTTGGGAACATCGCTCTCTTTTGAATCCTGCTTTCCTGAAGATTTTTTGGCCCCTTCAAAGCACGAGGTTGTTGTTGCAGCGCATCCCGCAAGGAGAAGAGCCCAGAGTGAGGACAACTTAAATCTCATCGTTCATTCGCCACGGTCTAGACAGCGATCCCACTGCAATTTTTTCATCTGGGAAGTTTTCATACCAACCGCGCCAGGCGCCCTTTCGAGAGCGATCAGGCCTGCCCCCAGGCCGGCCCGAAGCGGCCAGCAATCCGCTGACGTTTCCAGGAGGATTAGGAAATTTGGCGCTCGAATGGCAAAGTGACTGGGACTTGGCGTGCCTCGACTCTGCCGAATGTGGAAGACCCCTTCCTGCATCTGCTCATTGCACCTAAGGCATTTCATTCGTACTCCAAATTTTAAGGTCTGCCGGCACGGAATCAAGTCTTCCAGAGAGAATCGCCCGAGGTGCCTACCACCCTCGGAACTACCGCCTCGTTGGGCTTGTTAACTAAATATGAGCACTCTTGCTAGCATCACAACAACCACGAGCATTATTAGAACGTCACCAGCGAAATTGCTCTTCGTCGCGTCCCTTAGGACCGAGTCCGCAAAGATTCGCTGGGTGGAGATGGAAAGCAATGCGCCGCCGAACAACACTGCACCTGCTGCCAGCCCGTAGATAGCGACCGAAATTGCAAATCCTAGCGGATTAGAAACGGCCGCACGCAGAACGATTAGCCCCAGGGAAATTCCCAAGAAAGTCCAAAGGCCAGCAACGACCATACGACCAAATCGCAAGAACGCTTCAATCAGCATTGCACTCGGGAGCGACTCGATCTCGTCTTCAATTGGTTCGTCCGAGACAATCACACGAAGCCCACCCACCGCTCCGGGGCCCCAGAGGGCCGCAACAGACTCATCGCAGATCCTTGCGAAGTAGCCATCGTCGCGCAGCTTCGCCACGGCAAGAGCAGCCGCCTCGAAATTGTGGAAACGCAGGATCATTTTTTTTAGCCCGACCGCAAGGCTCATCTTCAAAGGCAACCCTACAATTGCAGCGGAGCAGTTTGTCAAGACGGGGTTGCCAGACAGGAACAGCGCCGTGATCTGTCGGAGCTCTTGCAGGCGCTCTGCGAGGCTCTTCCAACCTCCTCCGCTAGGGGCCAATGTCCTCGTGACTCGCTACAATCGGTTCTCGCGACGTCGCGCCACGTGGAGTTTACTCCACGATCCAAAACCGCGCCGCATCGATCAACTTGAACTCCGGATCCTCGAGGGCAAAGCGGTGCAGCCTTCCGTAGCGTTCCTCCACCACCCGCCAGGGCACTACCTTCACCTTCAGTTTATCCCCAGCCTTCCACTTGGTCATCGCGGTCGGCTTGCGGTCCCTGACACCCAGTCCGTGCAGGACCACACCCTCCGGCACCGCGGCATCACTCACCACCGCCACCAGGCGCACCTCCATCACCGCCCTCCGATAGGGCGCCCGTGTCAGCGGTGGCACCTTGGCCACCTCCGCAATCATTCCCTCCAATTCAACCGCATTTTCCCAAAAGCCCGCGTCGATGGGCCCGGCCTTGATCTCCGGCAGGGGCAGCACCTTCCAATCCCCAAACGACAACTCCCGGGCCGCAAACTGCCACACCACCACCGTCTTTCCCTCCAGGCGATCGGCATTCTGCTGCAAGGCCTGTCGACTCGCGAAGGCTCCGTCCGCGTTTCGCGCCAGGCGATCCACGGAGACTCCCAGGCATTGGCTCAGGGCTTCGGCAAGCCCCGCATCCTTGCCCCAGCCCATCTCCGCCAGCGAAAAGACATTCGTAAAGCTGTCCCCCAGCAGGAGCAGCGGCGAGTCCGGATCGGGCCGCCAACGACTGCCCTCACTTCGCCGCTCTCCACTCCGGCGTAGCGGATGGACGGCAATCGTTTCCTGCCACCTCGCACTCGGGCCACTCTTCAGCAGGATCGCCAGGTCCCCGGAGTTTGTGATCGTCTTCGTCGCCCCGTGCAAGAACTCGTCCTGACCATCGGGTCGCAGGCCCTCCCTCTCCAGGAAGGCGGTCAGAAGAATAGCACTCAACCGCATCGCCTCCGGTGTCCAGTGGCTGTCGGTCTTCAGGAAGAGATCGTGCCCGCGCTCCTGGTAGTCCGCAAAGTGCGGCCTCAACTCGAAGACCGGCACCTCGTCTTTCTGCATCGCTTCCAAGAACTCCTCGAACCCCGCGTTGTCGATCGCCTTCTTTCCGGGAGCCGCGAACATCGCCTTGGAGGGAGTGGGCAGGAGCACGAGCTGGATCCCCCGTGCGCGCAGTTGCCGATCAAAATCGAGAATTGCAGGCAGCGGATTCCTTGCGCGAAACTTCTCCTCCCTGCGCCGCAACACCACGTGATCGTTCTTCCCGGCTTCCCTCAAGAAGCTTCGCCCCACCACGTGTTCGATGTCAGGCAGGTAGTAGAGCTCGCCGTCACGTTGCACCACATCGTTCGCCAGCAAGCCCAATCTTGCCCGGACACGAGTGAGCGGTTTCTGCACCTGGGACGCGCCCGCTTCCAGGTAGTCCGCCTCCAGACCACGCTCCGTGCGCGAACCATCCTGCAGGAAGTGACCAAGATGGATCACGCAAAGATAGCCCATCGTGAGAACCACCAGGATGCAGGGCATCGCGGCGAGGGACATCGGTTTGCTCTCCGGTTCTTCAGTCATCTGTTAGAAAAAGTAATAGAGAAACGGATTGCCACCCTGCGCCCCCATCGCGACGAGGCAGGTCCAGAACAGGATGGTGAGCGCGGTCGATTTCCAGCGATTCATCTCAACCACAAACTGCGAAGCCGAGATTCCCAGCCAGGTCACCAGTGCGGCGAGCACCAGGATCGCTCCGGTCTCCCAGGAGATCAGCAGGTTACGCGTCCACCAAGCCGGCCCCGCCAGCTCAAGGCCACCGAACAGGGCCGCGTAGTAGCGCCCCGCCTCGCTCAACGAGTCCGCGCGAAAGATCACCCAGCAGAGGGACACCACCAGGAAGGTCAGGACCACTTTCACCACGGTCGGAATTTTCCCTCCCAACCCCAAGGGCCTGGCCGCACGTTCCACCACCAGCAGCAATCCGTGCATCGCCCCCCACACCACAAACTTCCAGGCCGCCCCATGCCACAGGCCAACCAGCAACATCACAATCAGAAGGTTGACCATTGTGCGACCGCGTCCTTCCCGGCTCCCGCCCAATGGAAAATAGAGGTAGTCGCGCACCCACGATCCCAGCGTAATGTGCCAACGCCGCCAGAAGTCGCCGATCGACTGCGCGCGGTAGGGCGCGTTGAAATTGAGTGGCAGCACAAACCCCAGCATGAGTCCGAGCCCGATCGCCATCTCGCTGTAGCCACTGAAGTCGAAGTAGATCTGAAACGAGTAGGCCAGAAGCCCGGTCCACGCGGTCAGGACATCGATCTCAGCCGCTCCAAAAGCCTGGTCCGCGACCCAGCCACACGGATTTGCAATGAGCAACTTTTTCGCGAGGCCGATCACAAGGATCCCCACCCCCTGCGAGAACTGCGCTCGCGATTCCACGCGCTCCCGCAGCGCGGTCGCCAACTGCGAGTAGCGCACGATGGGCCCGGCCACCAACTGCGGAAAGAGCGCCACGTAAGCCGCAAAGTCGATCAGGCGCCGGGTCGGTTCGATCTCTTGGCGGTAGACATCGATGGTGTAGCTCAGCGACTGGAAAGTGTAGAAACTGATCCCCAGCGGCAACATGATCCCGCCCGCCCACGCCAGGGTATCCGCTCCCGGCACCCCCGCCAGTTCGTTGCTCACTCGCGAGAGGAAGCCGGTGTACTTGAAGAAGGCGAGCACACCAAGGTTTCCCACAATGGAACAGGCCAGCAGCCGGCGGCGCCGCCTTTGCGACTCCGTGCCGGCAATTCCAATTGCACACCAGAAATCCAAGAGCGTCGAAAAAAGGAGGAGGCCGACGTAGAGTGGATTCCCCCAGCCATAGAAGAGATAGCTTCCCGCCACCAACCACCCGTTGCGCGCGCGTCGCGGCAGGAGATAGTAGGCCACCAGCACCAGCGGCAGGAACCCGTAAAGAAAGATTGGCGTGCTGAAGACCACGGCTCGATGTTCAGCCCTTCTTTTTCACGACCGGAATCTTCGTGCTCCAGCTCTCCGCCCGCGTGAACTCCCGCGCCGAGAACACCCACACCACCAGCTTCTTGTTCCTCCAGTAGTCGGGATACTTCGGGTTGATCGAGCGCTGCTGGTAGAGATTCACCCTCGCCTGGTCGATTCCATCGCCGTGGCTCGCGACCACATCGACTTCGAAGTGAAACTGGTCCGCCAAGGCATCGGGCAAGCCCGATCCGGAGCCGAACATTTCCTTCGTTCCCGCGCTGAAGACCGTGACGTGGCTGTCTCCCAACAAGAGCACCGGACTCTTGGGATTGGTGAGCTTCACTCCGTCCACCCTGGCATGCGCCCACCGGAGCCGAGGTGCAAAAACCAACTCTGGAGGATGAGAACGTCCGGGCAACATGCGCGCCAAGTCTCCCCGGATAGCAATCTCTGCGGTAGCCAAACTGTGAAGGAGAGTCCCGCTTTCGAACCGATCCTTCACCAGTTCTCCGATCGTCCTCCCGGCCACCCAAATGGCGCGGGGAGACCAGTGGCTATCCTGCTGCAGGTGGGATTTGTATCCCGAGTTCTTGAACCCCTCGTCGAGGTTCTTCTTCAAGTCGACCACTTGCAGCCCGGCCTTGCGCATCACATCGAGATACTCGCTCTGCGAGCCCGCGGGTGTGCTGGCCTGAAGTTGTTCCGGATGGCATGAGACCTTGGTGGGCACGGGTACGATCAACAGCTGCACGCCCAGTTCCTTCAACCGCCTCTGGAAATCCAACATCGCGGGAAGGGGATCCACCCCTGCCCGGGACACCTTTCTCCAGTCCCTCTCCCAGAACCTCCCCGTCTCTGCATGCCGCAATTCCTCCGCGAGAAAGAACCATCCCTCTGCCTCACCGGCCACCACTCCCGCTTCCAGTTCCTTCTCCCTGCCCTTGAGAACTTTTGCAAAGCCCGGCTCCGGCCGCGAACCTGGATCGTAGTAGACCACTCGCTCAACCTCCCGGATGACATCTACAATCCGCTCCTCATCGAAGATCTCATGATCGATCAGGCGATCCAGGGTAAGGTGTTCCACCGCCCCCACCTTGGAAGGCAATCCTGCCACCATCCCCTTCTCCCACACCGCCCACTTCACCACCACGATCTGATCATCCTGATAGCTCCCCTTGTGCACCTTCTTGACTTCGTAGAGATAGGTCGCCAACGCCCGGGGATAGGGAGCGACCTGTTTCACGGTCGGGGCCGGGGTAAACTTCAGAAGCTGCGCCTCGATCTCCAGCGACCCGGCCGGGAGCGATGCCGCTCCAGCCATTGCAAGAATTGCCACGCGCACTCCGACCGCCATAGCAAACGATTGATCTGGCTTCCCAAGGTGTCAATGCAGGGTACTTCGGGGTGCCCCGGCACTCCAATCCCCCATTGACGCCCTTTCCTCATGGGCCATGGTGTCGAACCGTGCCTCGCTTCCTCCTCGCGCTCCTGCTTTCCCTGACCGCCTCGGCGCTGCAGGGAGCAACGAAGGTCGGAGCCTGGACCGAGAAGGCCAACGCCACGTGGTGGGAAGGGCATCCCACCGCGACTACTTGGGCCGCCGAGCAACAGTCAATCCACGACCAGCTGCTCGCCATCCACAAACGGATGGGCACCTCCAAGGCCCTCAGCAACAAGAACTTCACGGGCTGGGTCAACCACCTCAAGTGGCTCTCTCTTTTCCCACCGGACTGGAATGAACACGAGTTCTTCACGGAGCTCCGGGCCCGGCGGACCTTTATCGCGATCGCCCTCCAGAAACCCGCTGTTCGTGACGCGTTCCTCAACGCCCTCTCTCCCTACGACGATCATGAAAAAGCGATGGAGATTTTCTGCCGCATCTTCATGGAACATACCGCTGATGCGTTTCAGTTTCCCGCCCTCGCAATCGCGATCAGCCTGGTCTTCGACCAACCTTTTCCCTCCGGTTGGCCCCATCACTTTGTCGATCCAAGCTCGGTCCCACGCGAGGAAACCGATCCCGCAAAACGCTTCGCCTTCCTTGTTGATTCACAGAAAGGTGGTGCGCTCTTCTACGACCTCAAACGCCTCTCGGTGTCCGATCTCAAGTTCGTGGTAGATACTCCGGTCCCTCTCAAGGAGCTCCAATACGTGCAGAAGGTCAAGCTGCGTGGGGTGAAGAATCTCAATGAGCTCTTCACCACCATCAAATACGACATGCCCCGCCTGAAGCGGAAGGACTACATCTGGCCGCACGGTGCCTACGAACTCTTCATCATTGGCCAGAAAGGCGGTCTCTGCGTCGATCAAGCTTACTTCACCTCTCACACTGCCAAGTCCAAGGGCGTTCCCTGCATCGTCTTTCTCGGCCAAGGCAACAGCGGCGAGCACGCCTGGCTGGGCTATCTCGAAAACTATGGTCGCTGGAAGTTCGACCTCGCCAAGTTTCGCAACGAGGACTACCCGGTCGGACAAGCCTTCGACCCGCAAACTTGGCGCCGCCTCACCGACTCCGAGTGCGCCTTTCTCAGCCGTCGCTCCGCAGCGGATCCCGCCCTGGTCAGGGCGCGACACGCTCTCGCCTGGGCGGAACTCAATCCCGGGGCCGACTTTTACCTCGCATCCCTCCAGCAAGCGCGCAAGGCCGCCCCGCAATACCTTTGGGCCTGGGAAGTGGAGGCCGCTCATCTCGCCCGGAGCGAGGCCGACCTCAAGGAACGCAGCCGCTTTTGGAGCGATTGGATCAACACCTTCCAAAGCCAGAAGGACCTGCGCTTCCGGGGCGAGAAGCGTCTTCTCGGACTCCTCGAAGAGGCCGGGGAAACAAGTGAATACAACCGCCTCCTCAGGAAGATCATCGCCGACAACAAGAACCAACGCTTCGACCTGGTGGTCAGCGTGGCCGCCGAAAAGGTCTTCATCCACGTCGAGAACAAGCGCTGGGAGGACGCCCACAAGACCTTCCGCGGCGCCATGCAGAAGCTCGCCAGCAAGGCGGGCGGCCATCTCTTCTATCAGCTCGTCCAGCCCTACGTGCAGTCCTGCCTCGAGGAAGGAAAAATCAGCTACGCCGAGGAAGCCATGAAGCGCTCCGCACGAGCCTTCAATGAGACCCAACCCGGTTCCATTCTCGACAAGGACCTCAAGGAACTCACCGCCCTTGTGCAAGCCAAGGCGGGACGCTAGCGCCATCGCGACTCATGCGCAGCTCATCCTCCCTGTGTCGTTCATCCACGAAGGCCGTCTACCTCACGGCAGACGGCACACTAGCTGCACAAAACTTAGAGTGCTACCGCGAAGCAGGAGGCGCTTCCACTCCAGGTTCAACGGGAGCAGGCGCCGGCACGGGCTTGGGCTCCACTGGAAGCCGTCCCGCCAGGCTCACCAACTCGCGAAATTCGGCGCGGTACCCGTGAGGATCGTGCGCACTTCCATTCTGCGCCAGCTCCGCCACCAACTCCCAGGCCGCATCGTCGATCTTGTCTGAGCCTCGCAGTTTCTCCCCGAAGAGGGCCACCCCCGCTGCGAACTGGAAGTCCCCCGAGGCCTTCCTCCATTCGATCGGATCATTCTTCACCGGAATTTCAAGCAGCGTGCTCATCTCACCGTCCGGCGCCTTGTAGCGCAGCTTCACCGTCATCCACTCGGGGCTCCCGACCGGTCCACGATTGGCGGGCTTCTGATACTTCAGGGCATCAACACCGCCGATCTTGGGAACTTCCACTCCCATCGGAACCACTTCGTAGAGCGCCGTCACGGTATGCCCTGCGCCAATGTCCCCGGCGTCCACGGTGTCATCGTTGAACGCTTCGGGAGGAAGAATCCGGTTGGCGTAACCAATCAGGCGATAGGCCGCCACCTTGCCCGGATTGAACTCGACCTGGATTTTCACATCCTTCGCAATGGTCACCAAGGTTCCGCTCAAGTCCTCCAGGAAGACCTTCCGACCCTCGCGCTGGGTATCGATGTAGTAATAGGTTCCGTTTCCGTCATTGGTGATCGCCTCCAGCATCGAGTCGTTGATGTTGCCATTTCCAAATCCGAGCACGCTCAGATAAACTCCGCTCTTGGCTTTCTCCTTCACGAGTTCGACCAGTTCCCCATTGCTGCTCGTTCCGACGTTGAAGTCTCCATCGGTAGCGAGAATCACGCGGTTGACCCCGTCCTTTTTGTAGTGCTTGGCTGCCAGTTCATAGGCGCCGCGAATTCCCGCTGCTCCCGCCGTCGAGCCACCAGACCGGAGGTGCGAGAGCGCACTCAGGATCTCAGTCCGTCCATTGGCCACCACCTTGGTTGGCTCCAACACGGTCCCGGCGGAGCCCGCGTAGACCACGATGCCCACCGAGTCGCGCTCATCCAGTTCCTCGACCAGGATCTTCATGCTCTCCACCAGCAGCGGCAATTTATTGGGCTGGTTCATCGAACCCGAGACATCGATCAGGAAGACCAGGTTGGAGGGCGGGCGTTCGTTGGTGCCCACTTCCTTGCCCTTGAGACCAATCTTCACGAGATAATGCTTCTCCTGCCATGGGCAGCTCGCCATGTCCACGTGCACCGCGAAGGGACCGCCCTTCTGCGGGGTCGGGTAGCGATAGTCGAAGTAGTTGATGCACTCCTCGAGACGCACCGCATCTTTCGGGATGGCGACGCCGCTCCTCAGCATGCGGCGAATGTTGGTATAGGAGGCGGTGTCGACATCCACCGAGAAGGTCGAGAGTGGCGCTTGCCATGGCGTGTTCCACGGCTGATCGACCAGTTGCCCGTAACGCTCGCGGTCCACCGGCCGTCCTTCGAGATGGCGCTCCGCGGCGACGATCCTGCGGCGAAGACGAACTATCTCGCGGTCCAGAACACCAATGCCATCATCATCCAAGCCCTCAATCGGCGGTCCAAGTTTCTTCTGAAACTCCACCACAATCGTCTCCAACTTCGCCAAGGAGGCCTTGTCCTCTGACAACGAGGCCCTAACCAGGCCACCGGAGTCACCGCGGAATCGATGCGCGGAGCGAGCCGCCTCGCCTCCCTTTCGTTCGTGACCACCTGGAGAAATCTGGGCGCGTCTCCCAAAAAAACTACCACCACCGCCATCACCTCCGTCTCCCCAGCCGACCCCGATTTCTTCGTCGGTAGCAGCAACCGGACCGATCCCTGTGACCACTCCCTCCGGCCTTGGAATCGCGACGGGTGACGGAAGCAGCGATGCGATGACACTCGCCGGATCGGCGGGGTGGATCGCCGGACCGAGCCGCTTCCCGTTTTTCGCCGGAGACCCCTCAGACGGGTTGCCAAGATACGCGAGCAACTCGGTCTCCCCCTTCAGAGTCGCCAGCTCCCGCCGCGCCAGATTGTAATCGCGCTTCGCCTCGACGTAGTCCTTCGACTGTAGCGCCTTGTCCTGGTCAACGGTCCCTTCTCTCTCCTCCTCGCTAATTAGTCCCATTAGCCCAGGCTTCCCAACGTTCTCGAGGTAGGGAATCCCATCCGCCTTCACGATTGTGTGGAACAGCTTTCGCTTCTCCTCTACCAACTGCTCTTGCGCCCGGATCTGCATCGCGATGGTGTCCGCTTTGGGCGCAGGGGGCGCACCCATCTCCCTCGCCGCCATATCGGTCTTCCGGTCCGGCGAGAGGTACACCCATGCTCCCGCCACCGAGATCGTCAACACCGCCGCCCACGCGAGGGGCGCCACCGATCGACGGCTCGCAATTCCATCCGCACTCTCTTCGTCGTTCCCATCGATCTCCTTCTCAAGCTCCGCCAGGAACTCTTCATCGGCACCACCCCTGGCGTCCTCCTTCAAGAGGGCATCCATCAGGCGATCCGTTTTTGACTCGTCGTTTTTCATGGTCTCGTTCTGTTAGTTTTCCGATTCCAGACAGTCATGGAGAACCGCGCGGGCCCGCTCGAGCCGTTTGCGAAACGTCCCGGGTTGCACGCCCAGGTGTTCGGCCGCTTCCTCACCGCTCAGTCCTTCATAGTAGAAAGCCTGTACAGCCTCCGAAAAGGCCTCCGGTAGTTTGTCACGACACTCTTGCAAGGCGTCGAAGACCGGGCCTTGTCGGTCCCTTTCCCACGCGGAAAGGTCTGCTTCCAACTCGACCAGTTCTTCGTCCGCGATCAGCGGCCGGCGTCCTTTGTGCCGACAATAATCGCGCCACTTGTTGCGAACGATCCCGCGCAGCCAGGCCCCCCGGTCCCGCGTCACGTCGAACTTCTTCAAGTTCTTCCACGCCGCGAGCAGGGCATCCTGCACCAATTCCCGCGCATCTCCCTCATCCCGCACCAGGGTCCGGGCGTAAACGAGCAACAAGCGGTGGTGATCCCGCGCCATCTGTGAAAATGTCGCGCGATCCGATTCGTCCGTCATCAAGCTAACTGCCTCCATGATATCCACCCCTTGTTCGCCTGTGCGGCCGCCGTTGTGACATCCCGCGAAACTTTTCTCGATTCCGTCTTCAGGAACGGGACCAGCCTGCCTTTTGTTAGCGACAATCACTGGGAAGTCCGTTCCGAAATCCGATCAAATCCTTGATAATCAGGGGGCGCGCTCTTCTCGGCGTTCCTTCCCGGATTCCCAGCAAGCCAGCCCGGGTGGTAAGAGCCTGATTAGCATCCTCTTACTCTGGCAACCCTTCAGCCCAACTGAATCTCAAGGTTTCCCCGCAGCCGACTTCGCCGCCTCGACCATCTGCAGGGCGCTTTTATGGATCCGTTGCGCCCTTTCGTATTGCTCGGGAGGGACTTCGCCTCTTCACCAAAGTGGACGTTCTTCCCATACCACCAAGGTCGAAAAGGACTTCCGCCGACCTTTTCCTGGGAGTACACGAATCCCCAGTGATCACACACGGCCACTTCCGGATGCTTCTTGAGAATGTCCTCCACCCACCGGTTCTGGGTCATCATGCGACCAGCGTTGCGGCCGCAATTCTCTTCTTCGACGTTTGCATGGGCAAAGCGAATGCTCGGCCATTGGGCCTCGGGTAGAATGGCGGTGCCTGAATCGGTTCGACTGGGGGGTTTGACGTTGTAGCCGAAAGGAACAGGCCCGGTCGTGATCCAGATCACCTTCTTTCCTGCCCTTAGCGAACCCGTCAGGGCCTTCTCGAAGGCGGTCCAATATTCCTTCCTGGAACCGCCGCTATTCCAATGACCGCCATTGAAGGCGATCACGTCCCATTT
>JAYGGC010000156.1:0-4637 GCA_046581525.1 Roseibacillus sp.
CGAGGTCCTCGCTCACATTTCGGGCAAGATGCGCAAGCGCTTTATCCGCCTTGTCGTAGGCGACAAGGTCAAGATGGAGATGTCGCCCTACGACACTTCCAAGGCCCGGATCGTGTATCGGATCGGTTGAGGCGATCTCGCTTCCTCTTCGACTCGAATCGCCAGATCACAAGCATGTGGGTTATGGCTACGCCGAGCGCAATTCACCTTTGGCTGTCGAGCTGACCCGATTGGGTCCTGAAAAGAAAGCCAGCGGCGCTACCATCCGCGTGAAGTGCCGCCCGGGCGAGAAGAAGAAGAGACCAGTTGCAGATCACCGAGTTGATCGTTGGAGGCTGGGTGGTCACCGGCGAACAACTTGAGCGCAAGCCCAAACAGGTCAAGGGCGAGGACAAGGTCCAAGGCAAGGGTTGAACGAGAGGAGGAAGGCGGCTGACGGCGAAGGGCCGGTGTTCTGGCGTGGCACGGACATTCTCACGTGCCGAGTCCCTCCCGCCTATTCGCGATCAAGAATTGGTGGTTCCTGGCGACCACCCGCAGGGGCCCCGGCGGTCTTGCCCGGAGCTACCCTTTGAGCGCGGTAAGATTGTTGAGTGCCTGCAGCGAGCCCAAGGCCCTGGGCTCACCAGGAATCTACTCGCCCTGCTCTTTCCCCGGGTCGTAGAAAATCTTGATGTCGGCCTTGGTGGTGCCGAGGAGTTGTTGGGCGCGCTTGAGGGCGTCGCGGGTGGAGATGTTGGGGTTGCTGGGCTTGTTGAGGAAGAGATTGCTTTCGCCCGCTTCGCGGTCGGTTCCTTCCTGGAGAACGTCGAGGACGCCGGAGGCCTTGAGGACGCGGTAGACTTCCCGGGGAGCACCGGAGACGATGATGTGGCGGCCCTCCCTGCGCGTGTAACGAATGAGGTCTTCAAGGGCGAGCACGCTGGTGGCGTCGAGGTGGCGGGCGTTCTTGAGGCGGAGGATGATCACCTTGAGGTTCTCGTCGACCATGATGCGCTGAATCTGGGTCCGGAAGAGTTCAGCCGCTCCAAAAAAGAGGTCGCCCTCCACGTGCACGATGGAGATGGCAGGATTGGGTCGCTTGCGTTTCTCGCCCAACTCACGGAGATCGCCATCGTCGCTGATTTCGTATTCGATGAGAAAGGGGCGGGACGCCTTGCGGAGGAAGAGGGTGATGGAGAGACCCACCCCGATGAAGATGGCGGCGTGCAGCGGGGCGAAGAGGGCGGCTATGAAAGTGACCAGCAGAACGGCGGCGTCATCGGTGGTGGAACGAAGGCAAATTCGGATGACACGGGGCGAGACCAGGGAGCTCGCCACCGCGATGACAAGACCTGCGAGGCAGGCTTTGGGAATGTGTTGAACGAGGGGAAAGGCGGCGAGGAGAAAGACCCCGATCACGCAGAGGATGCCGCAGAAGATGGAGGCGAAGCGCGTGCGCGCACCGGAGTCGTAGTTCAGGGCGGAACGGGTGAGGGATCCCGAGGCGGGCATCCCTGCCAAGAGTCCCGCAGCAAGGTTGGCCATGCCGACCGAGAGCATGTCCTGGTTCACGTCGAGCCGGTCACCCGTACGGGAGGCTAGCGACTTGGACATGACCGTATTCTCCAGCGAAGCGAGGAAGGCGATTGCGAAGGCCACGGTCGAGAGCATGGCGATCTTATCGAAGAGGCCAGGCTCAACGAAGACGTAGAAGTCGGGCGAGAGGTGGCTGAAGGAAAAGGGCTCGAAGGTGCGCAGGGAACTGAATCCGAGGTTGCCACCGTAGGTTTTCAACACCCAGCCGAGGGCGGAAAAGAGGAGGAGAGTGAGGGCGAAGGTGGGAAAGCGGCGAAAGCGGCGATGGAGGAGGAGGTAAACCACAAGGGTGCCGATCCCGAGGACCAGTGGTTGCCACTCTACGTTGGAGAGGTTCTCCACCAGCCCGGCGATAATCCCGACGAAGGTGCGTCCGACCCTATCCATCTCGTCCGCAATGCCCATGAGGTGTTTGAGCTGATTGGCAGTGATGAGGGTCGCGGCCCCGGCGATGTAACCGACGAGCACACTGCGACTGATGTATTGCAGAAGGTCGGCCACCTTCAGGAGGGCGCCCACCACGCAGAAGATCCCCACCATGATACAAAGGAGGGGCATGAGATCGACCACTTGTTCCCGCGTGAGGCCGAGGCCGCCGATCGCGAAGAACGAGAAAATCATGAAGGCGGTGGCATTGGTCGGACCGAGGATGGTGTGACGCGAGCCGGAGAAAAGGGGAGCGATGATCGCCGCGATGGCGGAGCAGGCGATCCCGTAGACAATGGGCAGATCCGCGATGGCGGCGTAGGCCATGCCCTGGGGAAGGGCGAGGAGCGCGACATTGATGCCGGCGCGGAAGTCTGCACGAAACTTCTCTCCATTATAACGCTTCAGTGGCCCGCGGATGGGCAGGGGGTCGAGAGCGTTCGCCGCCCACGATTTCCGTGCCCGGCGGGTTCGCCGGAGGAATTTGCGCAGAGGACTGTTGGACATGGAGGGAGGTGTTTAGCGGAAGCTTGCGCGGCGAAAGAGCCAGATTCCGAGGAAGAGGCAGAGGACATTGGGGAGCCAGAGGACTGCGACGACCGCGGGCAGGGGCGCTTTTTCGAATTGCTGGGCGAAGATGAGAATTCCGAAGTAACCCGCCGCGACGAGCAAGCTGAGGAGAAGCCCGTTGGAAGTCTCCCGGCGTCGCGCCGAGATGCCGAGCGGAATGCCAATGATGGCAAAGGCGAGGCAGGCCATGGAAATGGATCGTCGCTTGTGCAGTTCGATGCGCAGATTCTTCTGCCACCGTTTTTCCTTCCAAAGGGTGTATTCGAGTTCGGCGATGCGTTCGTCGGTGAGGTCGCTCTTCTCCTCCAGTTCGGTCCGCATGTCCACCTCGCGCTTCTTCGACTGTCTGATCTCGCCCGGAATCCTGGAATTGGTGACATCCGAGGGCTTGTACTTCTTGCTGCGCGTGCCGGAGAAGTCGATGAGCACGGGCTCCAACTCGCTGGCCTGGAGAATAGCCGGGGCTTTGCCCTCTTCCGTCCGTTCGAGGTAGGTATCGGCGAGCTTGAGGCGCAACTGCTTCTTCTCGGCATCGACGTAGAGATCGACCAGGGCGGCATAGAGATAGCCGATCGGTTTGGCGTCCCGGGAGTCATCGGAAAACTCGTAGATGTGGATCCCGTGCAGGACCCCGTCCTCATCCCGGCTCTCGACATAGACCCGTTTGTTGTCAAAGCGCGATTGGATCACGCCGGGATCGAGGAGGGCCCGGGGGTCGGCCTTGACGGCCTCATACAGCAGGCTGCGGGATTCCAACTTGGCCTTTGGGGCGGCCGTGCCGGTGAGCCAGGAGCAGAGACCCGAGAGTGCCGCGCCGACCACGAGCGCGGGAAGAGCCACCCGCGTGAGGCTGACACCAGCCATGCGCAGCCCGAGGAGTTCGTTGTTGCCCGAGAGTCGCCCGAAGCTGAGCAGGGTGGAGGCCAGGAACCCCCACGGCAGGGTGAACATGAGAGAGAAGGGGAGGATGAGCAGGATAAACCTCCCAATCAGGTCGAGGGGCACAGCCTGCTCCACGAGGAGGGGGCGGATCTGCTTGAAGATCTGCCCCAAAATGAGAACGACGGTGAGCAGGGTGACTCCGAAGATCGTGCCGTAGAGGACCTGCCAGCCAATATAACGGTCCGCAATGCGCATCGAATCGCGAGCACTTTACGTTGCATCGGGCGCTGCGACAAGCGGACTTAATGGGGAGCGCCGCGAACTCCGTGGATTACGGGGGAGGAGGGGGGAAAGATTGGCTCGGAGACCCCCGGGCTTTCTTTGACAGGGGGACCGGAGCGCGTAGTCTCGCCGCGGAGAGTGACGCGTGCCCGGTGGCCGCCGCGGTCTTCAAAATGGGTCTTACCCTTGACGCGGATTGTTGCGGTTTGTTCTACGCCCTTGATTATGTAGGTTGTTAGAGCCTTCGCAGCAACGCAACGCAACAGCCCGAAACGCCCCAAAACAGACCGGTTTTTCGCTCTGCAAGTATCCGGATCAGTATCCACTTAAGAGAGTCCGGACCAGCGGTCTTTCAGACCGCTACGATCGGACCGCTCTTCGCCTACCGTGGTAGGGCCTGCCGGACGCCGCGGTCCTGCAGACCCCCTCCGCCTTACCTTTGGCGCAGGGAAAACCACAAGGTCGAACTGGATGTATACGCCATACTCTTTCCTTTAGGCTCTCCGGGGTTTGGTCAACTTGAGCCCTGCCTAAACATACTCAAATTGAGGGCATAATAAGGAACCGGCGCCGTGGATCTTGGATTGATGACACGATAGCTTCGCCGAGATTGCCACGGTTCAAGGACCCATGACATCAGGGAACTGGGGAGTGACGTCATCGACTGGCAGGCCGCGGCGCAGGACCACGATGCGGCAGGAGACCTCGCCTCCTCCACTCTCAAACGTTCGTTATCGACAACAGTCCATACGCTTCCAAAAGCTTCAACATAAGACCAGTCGGGGATCTCCGTTCCCTGCTTTCGGAGTTCGAATAGTCCTTTGGGAATATTCTTGTAGCTCGTCACATAGAAGTCGCAAACCGCTTCTCCATTAGGAGTGAACAGAACCGCCTTTACC
>JAYGGC010000167.1:0-15343 GCA_046581525.1 Roseibacillus sp.
CCATCGACCTCGGCGGCAGCAGTGAGTTCGAGCATCCGCTCGAGTGAGATGGGAGGTTCTTGGCCTTCTTCGTCGCCTTTTCCGACGAGTCCGGGCCACATCGCGTTGTGGAGTGCTGGTTTGCTGGGCATGGTTAAGAGATGTGTGAAGTTTATGATTGGCGATCCGAATCAAGGCGGAGACCGCTGCGGGATGCAAACTAGAGGGAGAAGGGCGGGACGGGCCATCAAAAAAGCGAGGTCCGACGACGTGAGATTTCGCTATTCCGGATCCTCATCGAGGAGCTCATCGAGGATGACCCGATGGCGCTCCTCATCGCGGGCAGTCACCAGCCGCTCCTTGGCGCGGTGGTGATTGACGAAGGAGTAGAGATAGCCCGCAAATGCCACGCACCCGATGGCGAGGCCGAGTTTGCCCCAGAGAATGGAGCGGTCCACCATCTGCCCGTAGACGATCCCCGAGGTGGCGGTGTCGTCCACCAGCTCCATCGTCTTTTGGAGGCGCCAGACGGTGGCGCCGAGGCCTGCAATGATCGAGATCGCCAGCAACGCGCCACAGAGGCAGGTGGCGATGAACCAACGCTTCTTGCGCTGGTGGAGATCGGCCACTCCCAAGTCCGTCATCGCGGCACGTTAGACCCGGCGGCGGAAGAGGACAAGGGAGCTGATGGAGAGGGGGATCATGGGAGAGGGTTCGGGATGGTGGTCCCTCGGTGAGGAGATTGATGGTGAAGAAGCGATGGCTCCCGCAACTCGGCCTGATCGGTGAACAGTTCGATGAAGGCTGCTTTTGCCTGGCAGGTGGTGAAGGCCAGGGCGATGCCACCGACGATGGCTGCGGTCACTGCAAAGGTGGGAGAGGCGATCTTGCAGGGCATCATGGTGAAGACCATCCTGCCGTTCTCGAATTGACTTTGTAAATACAAAAATTACAATGTATTTACCTCATTTGTGGGATCGAGGCACAAAATCAGGCCCTATGGGACTCATAGGACGAATGGCGCCAAGTTAAGGCTCCCTTAGCGGCACGTCTTCGCGTGCCGATTCCGAGTTTTGATCCCCAGCTTCACGGAAATTTACAGGCTCGAAGAAACGGAAGGGGAAGCCCTTCCGCTACGATCAGCGGCCTAATCCTTGCGACCTTCTTACTCGCTACGCCTTGTGGGCGCCCATTGCCGGGGCGTCCGGATTCACTTCGGGTCCGAAGTAGCGGAGGCACACCAGTGGTTCGGTCTCGGAGGTATTCTCGAAGGTGACCCCGGCCTGGGCGGCGGATTCGGTGGCGAAGAACTCGTCTTGGGAGAGCTCGTTGAAGCGGAGGAGCTTCGGGCAGTTTAGGCGCAGCTTGTTGGCCTTGCCTTCGCCCTGCGTGACGATCAGGCCGTAAGCGCCGTTGTCCTTGATGGTGCACGAGGCACCGGGTTCGACCGTGATCTCCTTGGCGGTGAAGAACTGGAAGTCATCGATGGTGCCGTAGACGATCCACTTGTCGTGATAGCCTTCGCCCTTCTCCGAGGTCACAGGCTCGAGGTAGTGGTTATCCTTGAAGTTGGGATCGACATTCTTTTCCCAGTCGAGTTGGTCGATGATGAAATCGATGTCCTGGTGCTTGTCCTCAGGCATGTCCTTGACGAGGAGGGCCCAGGGAACTTCACGGCCTTCGACGAGGTTTTGGTACATCCCGAAGACGTCGGAGCCCCACTGCGGTTCGTAGGTGCAAAGCGAGCCCGGGGCGTGCAGGATGCAGGGATCGATGAGCCAGCCGGTGCCGGGTTGCAGCTTGTAGGCCTTGGAAAGCTCGCAGATCTTGTTGTCGCCCTTGTGCCAGTTCGCGATGCAGTCGTAGACCTGTTGGCGAGTGGTGCCGGGCTCGAAGCCCATGAAGGTGTAGGGGAAGTTGTTGCCGACGTTGTTGTGCTGGGGCGGGAAGTAATAGCTCTCGGGCTTTCCTTCCTGGCCCACGAGGGCGGCCTGCTCCGCGTTCTGGTGCATGTGGTGCGGGATGGGACCCATGTTGTCGAAGAACTTCGAGTAGACCGGCCACTTCGAGTATTTGTCCCAGATGGCTGAGCCGATGAGATGGGCGCCGCATTCGGCCACCGCGTCGCGCAGGGTGAAGCGCTCCTTGCCGACCACCACGTAGGAGAGTCCTTCATCCGGAACGCGGCCTTCGTTGGCACACTCGGTGGTGGAGGCGAACCAGCGCTCGTCGATCCCGCCGCGGCTCAGGCCGTAGGCGTAGGTGTCATCGGGATGCAGCTTGATGCGCAGGCCGGGCTGCAGGAAGGAACGCGGGACCCAGGCGGGTGCGAGGCGCAGGAGGCCTCCGGTGTCTTCAAGGTGGCCGTCGACAAGGCTGCGGACATTGCTGGTGGTAGTGAGGTCTTCGGTCGTGCGCGGATGGCTCATGAGTAAATTCGTGTGACGCGGGAGAGTGAAGGGGAGGCGGGTGCAGGATGCAAGATGCGGAATGCAGGAATTTTGGGCCGTCGAGGGTGGGCGCCGGGCGTGCCTGAGGGCTAGCTGACGAAGCCCCAGTCGATGGAGACCTCCACGGTGGTGCCATTCTCGCCAGTGATGGTGACGCCACCTTCACCGCGCGGTGCGATGGATGCGACGGCGCCGAAGTCATCCGGGACGGCGGCGGCACCCTGGACGATGCGCAGCGAGACCGTCTCGTCCACGGAGAAGGCGCGAGTGGTTGGGACGTTCTGGGAGGACAGTTTGTCTTGGCGGGAACTGGTGACATTGTCGGCGAAGTGCGAGCAGACCTCCTCCAAGCCAAGACGTGCGAGGTGAGTGCCATTCCAGGGAGCGCTTTTGCGCCCGCCATTGGACATCCAGAAAAGGGTGGAGGGGAAGTCGGCGGGATTCTTGAGGGAGAACCAGAGGTAGCGGTCGAAGACACAGGCAGTCCAGGCGAACGGTTGACTCTCGCTGGCCGCCTCGTTCACGAGCATGATGAGATCTTCGAAACCCTGGCGGGAGGGATAGCGGGTGAGGTCGGCGGAGCCGGCGGTCTCCACGTTCTCTGCGGAGGTGGGTGCACGGGAGGCCATCGGGACGCTGCTGAGTTCGGTGAAGGTCGCACCCGGCACGAGGATCTGGAACTCGTGGTTGGCAGGATCGGAGAAGAGTCCGGGATTTACCGAACCCCACCGAAAGGGGGAGGTGGTCACTCGTCCTTGTCCTTCGGCAAGATTGGAAAGATCGAGCACCGGATGGGTTCCGTAGCTGAAACGGCCCTCGACACCCGAAATTCGATGCTCGCAGTAGATGGCGGCCTCCCCATCGCGGAGACTGAAGAGCTTTTCGATCCGTCCGCCAGTGTCGCCGGGCTCGATCGCAAGATGCAGGCTCTTGTCCGTCTTCTCGACAAGAGACCAGTCCCCGTTGGCGGTGTCGCCGTGTGGTTCACCGTCGTCTTGCGGGCCGAAAGGCAGGCAGAAAAAGTCGCCGCGCAGGTATTTGAGAAGAGGGGGCAGGCTCGCATCGATCTGGTCCGGTTCCCACGGTGCGAGGGCATAGGGTGAGCACTCGGTCCCGTCCAGGTGGAAGGTGACGGGTGCGAGCATGCCTGCGGTTTGAGTAACCGAAAGGTCGACCCAATCTGAGCTGAGTTGGAAAGAGGGAGCGCCGTGGATGGTGGTCATGGGTCCGGTGGCCCCATCGCCTAACAGGGCGGACGCGCGACGTCAAAACTCGCCCGCAGAAAGTAAAAGACCGCCCGGGGTCGAGGCGGTCCGGGGAGACCTGTCGAAGCAGGCCGTGGCGGGAGAGAGTGGGATCAGGGCACCATGATCACCCCGGTCCGCCAGAAGGTGCTGACCGGATTGAGGGCGTTGTCCGTCATGGTGATGGTCCGGCTTCCCGGGTCGACCACGGTGGTGAGGTTCCCATCCGAGATTGTCTCGGTGCCCGTCTCAACGGTGTAGCGGTAAATCTCGGTGAAGTTCTGCAGGTCCGTCGTTTCCTCCACGACGTAGACAATGTCCGTGGCCGTGGGATTGTAGGGAATCACGATCCGCAGGTCGCTCCCGAGGCCGGTGGGTGGAAAGGGGAAGGCCCGCGGTTGAAGGAGGGAATCGAAGACCACGGGATTCAGGCGGAAGGCGTATTCGCGTCCGTTCTGGACGAGATCGCCGTCGGGGTCTCCGGTGAAGGAGCGATCCTGGCCCTGCGGGATGTTGTTGGAGGCCCAGGCGCCGAAGAGGGTGGTTTCGGCATCGAAGGGAGTCTCGACCGCTCCCACGTCCATGAGATTGTTGATCCGCGCGAACCCCCGTTGATCGGTGGCGGGAGTATTCCCGAGCGGAATGCCCGTGGCGGCGGCGGGAGAGCCAATTTTCGGAGGCATGGTGTGAGTCGGGCTCCCGAAGTCACCGAGCGAATCCAGGAGGGGATCTCCGCTGGTCAGGTTGAAGCCGGTGCTATTGATCACGCCTCCGAACCCGCCAATGTTTTCTTCGCCGACGACCCCTGAGAAATTTCCCGCTACGATGGTGTTCTCGATGTTCAGCGTGGCAGTGAAGTCGACCAGGACGCCACCGCCGCCCACGAAGAAATCAAAGGCCTCGTTATTGCTCACCGTGCAGCAGATGAGGGTGAGGCTGCCAAGGGTGGAGAGCCCGCCGCCACCCCCGTCCGTGGAGCTGTTGCCGGACACCGTACAGTTGATCAAGGAGGTCAAATTGATGTCTTCGATTCCGCCCACCGTCTGAGCGCTGTTCCCCGAGATGGTGCAGCGTTTCAGGGTGGCAACTCCCGCATTGAAGATGCCTCCAGCGGCGTCCGAGACGTTGTCGGCGATGGTGGAGTCAACCATGGTGAGGCTACCGCTCGACTCGTTGCTGATCCCACCGCCACCGGCGGCGCCACCCTCAGGGGTGCTGGAGTCGGAATTGGTGATCTCGCACTCGATGATGGTGAGAGTGCCTTTATTCCGCACGGCACCACCGCCGGCGGTGTTGTTGCCATTGGTCATGGTCAGGCCACGGAGGGTGACCTCCGATCCGCTCAGGATTTCGAAAATGCGGAAGGAGTCGGCGCCATTGATGATTGGTTTGCTGGCAAGGTGGCGGGCTTCCACTACGAGGGTTTTGGAAGAGATCAGCAACTGACCTCCGGTTCCCAGCGTGATCGTTTGTCCTGACACTCCGAAGTCAAAGTAGATGATCCCGCCGTTGCGCACATCGGTGAGGGCAGCGCGGAGGGAACCCGCTCCGGAGTTGCTGTTGTTGATGACGTAGATGTCCGGATAACCCGGCGCCACCGGGGTCCCCAGGGCCGCGATCTCGGTGCTGGTCAGGGTGCTTCCCCAGTAGGAGAGCGAGTTGACCTTGAGAGCGAGAGTCTCAGCGTCGTCATCCGCGAACAGCGGCACGGTGGCCGGAAGGGAGTAGTCACCATCAATGGGCTTGGTCACCGAAATGGGGGCCCCGCTCAGCAGGGCTTGCGATCCGTCGACGTAGGCCCTGAGTTCGAGGTTGCCCCCGGATTCTTCAGAAGTGAGGACGATGCGGTGCCACTGGCCGGCCTGGATGGTGCCCGGATCGGCAATCGGAATGCCGCCCATCTCGATGGCCCCCGCACTGGTGACATGGACTTCGGCGTCGTCGGCATTCGTGGGGTTGGTCTGCAACAGCGCGGCATCACCGCCCAAGACGGCAAAGTTGAGGTCCATCGCGATGGTCCACTCGTTGGTCCGGCCCAGGACGGAGCCTCCATTGCCGCCAACCCCGTTGGGCATCTCCAGCCAGTGAGAAGCGGGAAGGGCGGGAAGGTCGAGAACGTTGGCAGTCCCGCCCGCGATGGATTCGCTGGCATAGGCCGGGACGAAGCCGGTCGGAAGCAAGGCGCTCCCCCCATTGGATTCGTCCATATTGCTCTCGAAGTGCCAAACCGAATCGACGCCGCCCAGGCCGGCCGCATGGGTCGCGGTGGCGGGGCTGAGAAGAGCCAGAACGAGAAGGGCCCTCATGCGGGGACGGGAGGGTGAGAGGGGGGAGGAAGTCACGGTCGTCGAGAGGGTGGGAGTCAAACCGGGACCTTAACGAAAATAGTAAAGAAATCTAGACCAATTGGGTATCTTTGGTTGTTTAACAGGTTCGGGTATCGCAAGCGGGTGTGAGGTTTGGGCCCCAAGCGCCCTTAGCCTTACTTATTAACAAGTCATGTTGATTGCGAGCCAAGTAATTGAAATCGCAGGAACTGTTTCGGATCGCCGAATAATTACGCAGATCTCGGCAGAGTCTCCCCGAATTCAGCAGATTGAGAGCGGGGGCTGATTCGATCCGCTAGCGCTTCTTGGTGGGGAAGCGTTTTCCCTCCAGACGGGCCTGGATCAGGTTGGGGCAGCGGCCCTTGGAGCGAAGCCCCTCGCAGCACGCTTCGATCCGGAGCGATTGTTTCACCGGACGGAAGCCGAGGCGGCGAGTGATGCATTCGTTGAGGAGCTCGAGATGCTCGTCTTCGAACTCGATGACCTGGCCACAATCGACACAGACGAGGTGGTTGTGGGCGGGCTTGTCGAGGAAGTTTGGGTCGTAGGTGGTCTGGCCGTCGCCGAGGTCGATCTCCTGGAGCAGCTTCGCCTCGGTGAGGAGGGAGAGGGTCCGATAGAGGGTGGCGCGGGAGGTCCGGGCATCGGTTCCGCGCAATTTCTCCCAGAGGTCGTCGGCGGTGAAGTGCTCTTCAGAAGCGAAGATGGCCTCCACGATGGCGTCCCGCTGGGGTGTGTGGCGGAGGCCCTTCATCTTGATGAAGTTATCCAGCCGCTCCCTGACCTCCGGCGTCATGCGGGGAGTATGGCATTTAGGAATGGATATTGAATAATGAATAATGTGGAGTCCGGCGTGCGATGGTTGGTGATTCTGGGGGTTTTTGGGCTGATTGGGTGTGCGGGGCCGAAGGGTGCGGTGCACATTCGGCCATTTCATCTCCGTGCCTTGAACTCCGACACCGGAGGGGCGGAAAGCATTCGAGCCGAGAACCTGAAGCGCCTGCATGGAGCGGTTTCCACCGAGGAGCAGCGTAATCGCCTCGGACATTACTACACAATCAAGTGGGATGGACCCACAGGCCGTGAGAACGAGCCGGTCAGGATCGTCTTTCGATACCGGCAGGCGGCGACGGGAAGTGAGATCCTCCGCATGGAGTCCACCGCGCCGGGGGGCCGCAAAGGGAAGGCCGAGCTCCGGCTGATTGGTCCGGCCTACCTGGAGGGCGGTCGCGTTCTCTCCTGGCACATGAGTTTCTACCGGGGCGGAGATCTCATCGAGACCCGCCAGTCCTATTTGTGGGAGTGACCCAGTTGCGAGATTGACCTTTGGTGCGAGGGAATGTATTGTCAGCAGCGGAACCCCTGCGATTCACCCGTGATTGACAACGATACCCTGGATGTCGGTGAGACCGACGGCTATGTATGGGTGCGTATCAAAGGAAAGGGATCCTTTCTCACGAGCCCATCGCTGAAAGGATTTGTCGAGCGCAGGATGGAAAGTGGCGAGACACGTTTTGTCATTGATCTGGGTGAATGCCCCGCCATGGACTCGACCTTCATGGGGACCCTGGCAGGAATAGCGATGCGTCTCTCCCGTTCGTCCGGTGGCCGCCTGCAGCTCAATGGAGTTTGCGATCGCAACCGGCAGTCGCTTGAAGACCTCGGGCTGGATGCCCTGATCGACATTGATCCGTCTGAAACCGAATGGCGTGCACACGTCGAGGACGTGCGGGGAAGTCTCGAACCTCTCCCGGAGGAGTCCGACGCATCCGATGCCGCCCATGTCCTGGAGGCCCATCGCCAGCTCTGCGAAGCCAGCGAGGAGAATGTGAAGAAGTTTGCGACGGCGCTCGAGGTCCTGGAGCGGCGCGCGGTTGGGGAATGACGCGGCGGGTAGCCGCAACTCACATCGATGCAGTCACTCTTTGCCACCTTGGTCCTCGCGGTGGTGTTCGCTGTCTGTTTGCTGGCGACGGTCGTCTTTCTCATGTCGCGCCTGCGAGCAACGGCGAAGGAGAAGCTCGACATCGAGGGAGAGGAGAAACGGATGTTCGGTTTTCTGCATCTCCTCGGGCAGGCCATCGAGGATGACTACTCGTCGCGAAAACTGTTTCGCGTGATTGTGGAAGGGATGGAGGAGGTGCTCGGGGCCAAGGGCGCGGCGCTCTACATCGTCAGTCCGGATGGAGCCTTTCTGGTGCCGTCCCATCTTTCGGAGGGCTGTCCGCCCCTTCTCGCGCTCTCTCCCGCGAAGCTCGAAGAGATCGGCGATGATGCCAAGCGACTCACGAGCTACCTGCGCCTGACCAAGATCCCGGCCGACGATGGCATTCTCTGGGAGTGTTTGCGGTCTGGAGATTCCCAATGGCTCGTCGAGCTGCAGGCCAATGGTGGGGAGGAAGGCTACGAAGCAATGTTGGCTCCGGTGAACCATGCCGGACGCGATCTGGGAGTGATTGCGGCGGTGAGACAGAAGAGCTTGCGCAGCTTCAATGCCAACGATTACGAGGTTTTCCGTTCGCTCGCTGAGCAGTCATCGTTTGCCTTGGGCAATTCGATCATTCACCAGGAGGCGGCGGAGAAGCGCCGGCTGGAACGCGAACTGCAGATGGCGAGCGAGGTGCAGCGTGTGCTTTTGCCCGCAGCCGACCCGGAACCGCCCGGCTACCGGATCCGCGGGACCAATGTGCCGGCCCGCATCATCAGCGGTGATTATTACGATTACATCAAACTCCCTTCTGATCACCTCGGGGTGGCCATTGCGGACGTCTCGGGCAAGGGAGTGCCGGCCGGGCTCCTGATGGCGACTTGCCGGAGCGCGCTGCGGTCCCTGGCGGGTAATTGCGATTCGCCGGCCGACGCACTGGCCGCCGTGAACCGGCAGCTCTTTCCTGACATGCGTGAGGACATGTTCATCAGCATGGCCTACGTGATCCTGGAGAATGGCTCTGGCAGGCTGCACCTCGCGCGGGCGGGTCATGATGCCCCCTTGATGTTCCGGAAAGAGCAGGGGGAGGTGGAGGAACTCAAGCCAGGCGGACTCGCGATCGGGATCGATGAAGGCGCCGTGTTCGAGCGCGTGACGGTCGACTTCGAAACCGAATTCACGCGGGGGGATTGCCTGCTGCTCTACACCGATGGCGTCAATGAGGCGGAAAACCTGAGTGGCGAGGAGTTCGGGAAGGAGCGCTTGCGGGAGACCTTCCGCGAAGCCGCCGCGCTGGGTGCTCAGCAAACGGTGGATCGATTGCTGGAAGAACTGCACCGCTTCGTCGGGGACCATCGGCAGATGGACGATGTCACGATGATCGCGATCGAGAAAAGGTAGGGGAGCAGAGTAGTGCGCAGGATCGAGGCTACCCTGGACAGACTGCTCCGAAGTTCCGGTCAGCGCACCTTCCGCTGGATAGGGGAACCTGAGAAACCGCGCTGGACACAGTCCGAACCGTGAGTATTGGTCTCCCCATGCAGCGAAAGGCGTCCAAAGAACCAGAGGTGGAGGAGCAGGTTTCGGCCGAAGAGCCGGTTGAGGAAGGTGTGGTCGCAGAGGAAGCGGAAGGCGCGGCCGCTGGGGAGGGAGCGCCGGAAGAACCCGGCGAGGCTGAGGAGGTCGTTGAGGTCGAGGAGCCGCCCAGTCCGGAGGAGCAAATCGCGGAGTGGAAGGAAAGAGCGATTCGGGCCGCCGCCGACCTGGACAATTTTCGCAAGCGCATGGCGCGGGAGAAAAGTGAGTCCCTGCGCTATGCCAACCAGGCTCTTCTCGAAGAACTCCTCCCCGTGCTCGACAACTTTGAGATGGGACTGCAGGCCGCTGCCGCTGAGTCGGACTCCACGATCTTCCGGGGGATGGAAATGGTGAAGAAGCAGCTCGACGAGTTTCTTCGCGGTCAGGGGGTGGAGGAGATTCCGGCCGAAGGGCAGGTCTTCGATCCCAACCTCCATGAAGCGGTCGCCCAGGAAGAGTGTTCGGAGACGGAGGAGGGCGCGGTCTTGCGGGTGATCCGTCGCGGCTTCAAGAGGCACGACCGTCTCTTGCGTCCCGCCAGCGTAGTGGTTGCAAAGTCTCCCACGGAGAGCGATCCGTCAGAGGAGGGAGGAGACAAAGAGTAAGATGGAATCGACGCGCGATTATTATGACGTGCTCGGGGTCTCCAGGGAATCGAGTGCGGCGGAAATCAAGAAGTCCTATCGCAAGCTCGCGATGAAGTTTCATCCGGACCAGAATGCGGATGACCCAGGGGCGGAAGAAAAATTCAAGGAGCTGGGCGAGGCCTACGAGGTCCTCAGCAACGAGGAGAAACGTGCCGCTTATGACCGCTACGGGCACGCCGCCTTCAAGGCAGGGGGGCAAGGCGCTGGCGGGGGCTTTCGAGGAGGCGGCTTCCACGATCCGATGGACATTTTCTCCCAAGTGTTCGGGGGTGCGTTTGGGGGCGGTGGATTTGAAGAGTTTTTCGGCGGCGGCCAGCGCAAGGCCCGCGATGGACGCAAGCGAGGCAGCGACCTGCGTTACAACCTCGAGATCACGCTGGAGGACGCCGCAAACGGGACTTCCAAGGAGTTGGAACTCGAGAAATTCGTGGCGTGCAATACCTGCGGCGCGAGTGGATCGAGGAGCGGGGGAGGGACCAAGACCTGCACCACCTGCAACGGCCACGGGATTGTCGAGCAGCGCATGGAAGGCTTCGGCGGGATCTTTCGGAAGCAGGCGGCCTGCCCGTCCTGCGACGGTTCAGGTCAGGAGGTCTCCGATCCCTGTCCCGACTGCCGGGGGCAGGGGCGGCGCGAGGATGAGGACCGCATTCACATCAAGGTGCCGGCCGGGGTGGATCACGGAACACGCCTGCGCTCCAGTGGAAACGGAGATGCCGGGACGCGGGGCGGCCCCGCGGGAGACCTGCACATCGTTCTGCATGTGAAGCGTCACGACGTGTTCGAGCGGCGCGGGGAGGATCTCTTTTGTGAGGTGCCGGTTTCCTTTGGCACGGCGACCCTGGGCGGCGAGCTCGGAGTGCCCACCCTGGAAGGTGGGGCTTCCATCAAGGTGCCGGCGGGAACGCAGGGCGGCACCATCTTCCGGCTTCGTCATCGCGGAGTGCGCGACATCTCAAGCGGGTGCAAGGGCGATCTTCACGTCGAAGTGCGGGTGGAGGTTCCCACCAGGCTCGACAGCGCGCAGAAGGAAAAGCTACGCGAATTCACGGAGTCGATCGGAGAGGAAAACTCGCCCATGCACGAGAGTTTTCTCGAGAGGGCGAAAAGGTTCTTCAAATTATAAGGGGAACCGCGAATGAACGCGAATGGACGCGGTGGTTCCGGATATGGACAGATTCTTTGCGAGCGCTAGCGCATGGCAGGAGGGGCAGGTGTCCCTCGATCAGGACGAGTCTCATCACTGTCTGCGCGTGATGCGAAAGCAGTTGGGTGATGAGATTGAGGTCTTCGATGGAGAGGGCTGCTGGGCGCGGGGTGTGATCGCAGAAAGTGAGGATGGAGTGGTGCGGGTGGAAGTGCGGGATGAAGGGCGCGCTGAGGAGCGTCCGCCCTTGATCACCCTCGCAGTGGCCATCCCAAAGGGGAAGACGATGGAGCTCATCGTGCAGAAAGCGGTGGAGTTGGGTGCGAGTGCGATTCAACCGCTCATGACGGAACACACCGTGGTGCGGGTGGACGGAAAGGAGGCTCTCAAGAAGCGCGAAAAGTGGCAGCGGGTCGCCGTCGAGGCGTGCAAACAATGCGGCCGAAACGTCCTCCCACCTGTTCACGCTCCAGCTACCCTGGAGGATTGGCTGGCTATGCGCGGTGGGCGGGCCGGACTGGTGGCGTCCCTGGCGAAGGGAGCGGTTCCGATGAGGACGGCGATTGAGCAATTGCGGGAAGAATTGGCTGAATTGGATTTGCTGATCGGTCCGGAAGGGGATCTTTCCCCGGCCGAAACGGAAGCCGCAACGGCGGGTGGATTTCAGGCAGTGAGCTTCGGAGAGATCACCCTGAGGATGGAAACCGCGGTGATGTTCGGGCTTAGCGTGCTGGGGTATGAACTGGCGTGAATCTGGAGTGCTCGGGCTCGGGGAGCTTTGGGTTGTGCGGCCTGCGGGTCCTGGGAATCAGCCCCTGATCTGCCATCCCAAGGGGTGTGGAGCGAGCACACTGCAAAAGCTTGCGAAATCGGTGGGGAGATCCGAGACTCCCGCCCCGTGCTCAAGCGCCTTCGGCCCTACTTTCGGTATTTGCGACCGGTGCGCTGGCAATTCTTCGGCGCGCTCTTTGCGGGCTTGATCTACGGACTCGCCAGCGGGGCGGGCCTTCCCTTCCTGATCAAGGGAATCCTTCCGAAGATCCTAGTGGGCGATGGGGAGAAAGTGCCGTGGGATGACCTGCTCTTCGTGGCCATGATTCTCCCCGCGGCATTCCTGGTGAGAGGGGTGGCCCAGTTCCTCAATATGTATGGGATGGCCTACTGTGGTCAGCACATCCTGGAATGTCTGCGTACCGATACCTTTTCCCATCTCCAGAAACTGTCGCTCGGCTATTTCGAGAAACGGCGCAGCGGTGACCTGGTAAGCCGCCTCATCACGGATACGGAGATTCTACGCGCCGGAATCATCACCGTCACCAACGACATCATCAAGCAACCGTTTACCCTGATTGGTGCGGCAAGCGTGATCGTCGTCCTGTCCATCCAGAACAGCGAGTTCATCTTCGTGCTGATCTTCCTCATGAGCGTGCCCGCTTGCGTGTTCCCGATCCGCTGGCTGGCCAAGCGCTTGAAGAAGCGCGCCAAGAAACTCCAGGCCCAGGTGGGCGATATCGCGGCCTACGTCACCGACAGCGTGCAGGCCCCGCGCGAGATTCGTGCCTTCAATTTACAGAAGCCACAAGTAGCAGGACTCAAGCGGCGGGTGCGGGAACTGATGAAATGGCAGCTCAAGGTGCTCAAGTACGAGCGCGCGGTCGCTCCCTTGGTGGAAATCGTGGCCGCGCTTGGAATCGGGGCGGTGATCATCTACGCCGGCCGGGCCGGAGTTGGGCTCAAGGAGATCGCACCATTGATGGTCGCGCTTTTCTTTTGCTACGAGCCGGTGAAGCGATTGGGTAAGCTCACCGCGCAACTGAGGAAGATGGAGGCATCGCTGGATCGGTTGGAAGAGATTTCCCTGCAGAAACCCGAGGTGGTCGATCCCGAGTCGCCCCTTGAGTTGGGCACGGTCAGGGGAAATATCGCCTTTGAGAACGTGTCGTTTGCCTACGAGGAAGAGCGAGTCCTGAAAGGGGTGACTCTGAAGGTCGAGCCGGGTGACATCGTGGGAATCGTGGGACCAAGTGGTGCCGGCAAGACAACCTTCATCAACCTGATCCTCCGCTTTTACGACCCGACCGAAGGGACCGTGATGCTCGATGGACACGATTTGCGGGCGATGCGGCAGAAGGACCTGCGGGACGCGATCGCCTTCGTGCCGCAGGAACCACTTCTCTTCAACGCGAGCGCGAAGGAGAACATCCTGATCGGCCGGCCGGATGCGAGTGAGGAGGAGGTCTACGAGGCGGCCCATCAGGCCCGGGCGCACGACTTCATTTCGGCCATGGAGGATGGTTACGAGACCATGATGGGCGAGAAGGGAACGCGGCTTTCCGGCGGGCAACGGCAACGGCTGGCCCTGGCGCGCGCCTTTCTCCGCAACGCGCCGATCCTGGTGCTTGATGAAGCGGCTTCAGCCCTGGATTCCGAAAACGAGGCCCTCGTCCAGCAGGCTCTGCAGCTCCTGATGAAGAACAAGACCGTCTTTATCATCGCGCACCGCTTCAGCACCTTGAGCATCGTGAACCGAATCCTCGTCTTCGAGAACGGGGTGGTGATCGGCGAGGGGACTCACGAGGAGTTGGACAAAAGCTGCAAGCTCTACCGTGACTTGCGGCAGCGCCAGAAATTCTCCTAGGCGATGGCAACCGATTCTGAGAATTCGCCAGTTCCGATCGCGCGCGTGTCGCTCGAAGAAGCGGACCTCGCGGCCGTGCGCAGGGTGCTGGAAAGTGGTGGGCTGGTGCAGGGAAGGGCGTGCGAGCGCCTCGAGGAGGCCGTCGCGAGATATTGCGGGGTTGCCCACGGGGTGGCAGTGACCTCGGGGACGGCGCCTTGCATGTCGCATTGAAGGCTCTGCCATTGAACCCGGGCGACGAGGTGATTGTGCCAGCCTTCACCTGGGTGGCAACTGCTGCGATGGTCGAACACTGCGGCGCGGTGCCGATGTTCTGTGACATCGATCTAGCCACCTTCAATCTCGCGACTGGGTCACTCGACGCCCTCGTGACGGAGCGCACGGTGGGAATCATCCCGGTGCACTTGTTCGGTCTCATGGCGGACATGGATGCGGTGATGGCCTTTGCGCAACGCCATCAACTCTGGGTGCTGGAAGATGCCGCCTGTGCGTTGGGGAGTTTGTTCCAGGGAAAGGCGCCGGGCACCTTTGGACAGGCTGCCTGCTTCAGCTTCCATCCACGAAAGTCGATCACGACGGGTGAGGGCGGGATGGTGGTGATGAATGAGGGGATCTTGCGCGCCGCTGCCGGGCCATGCGCAACCACGGCATCACGACCGATTTCAGGGAAGTGGAGGAAACTGGATTCAACTATCGCCTTACCGACTTCCAGGCGGCACTGGGCACGGAGCAGATGGGGCGCTTCGAGTCGATCCTGAGTGAGCGCCGGAGGGTTGCGGCGTGCTTCTTGCCCAGCTCCCCGGCAGTGGTGAGGAACAGGTGATCGACGAGCGGCGCGCGGTAGCGAATGCGGGCCACATTACTCTCTACAAAGAGAGCATCCACGTTGCGGCAGGCGATCCTGAGGGCGGGAAGGAGACCTCGGATCTCAGACAGGGTTTCGTTCTTGATGATATCGCAGTGCCCGAGAATGAGGAGATCCGGCTGAAAGTTGTCACAGGTTTCCACTAGCCGCCGATTGGCCTTCTTTTTGCCGAGGTTTCGCCAGCCAAACGGAGCCTCAAAGGCGGCGGTGTCGCGTTCACTGAAGATTTGGACGTTGTGGTTCAGGCGGACGAAGCCGTTGAAGAGCTTTAGCTCGGTGGAGACCTGCGCCTTGCCGTACTTTCGAAACTGAAAGTGGCCAGCTTGAACGATGCGCATGGAGGAGGGGAGGTCGAAAGTCGAATGTCAAAGGTCGGCTTGCCACGGCGTAGCGCAGCGAAGACGGGAGGTTGCGGTGTTCCAGCATAGTCGATCTGAACACGGAATACTGAATTCTGATCGTGGTCACTCGTCCCGCCAATGATCGGCGATCCAGGGGACTGCTCTTACGGAATGATGGGTGCGCTTGCCCTTGTAGCCTT
>JAYGGC010000277.1:0-41380 GCA_046581525.1 Roseibacillus sp.
GATGGCTCACGCAGCTATGCGCCGCAACTTCACGGGCGTGCGGTCTATGATGAAACTGCGAAGAAGTTCGTCGAATTTGAGCTCGTGGCGGTCGGGCAACGCACCGGGAAGGGTCCTGCCAACGGTCGGGAGAACGACCTTGGGCCAGCCCCGATCGGCGTCGCGTTCAAACTGTTTCCGGTGGCGACGCGATAGTCGGCGGCGGTCGGGGCAGGGGGATTTTCGTTCACGGTCCCGGGCTTTCCACTTTGGAGACGAGAGATCGGGCTTGTCGGGAGATCAAATTGGGTGATGTTACCCAACAGCCAGAACCGTCCTCCCCATGAGCTTCAATTCCCCCCGTTGTTCTTTCCTCGCCCTCGCCGTCCTCTCCTCCCTCGCCCCGGTGTGCGCGGTGGACACCGTCCTGCTTGAGAGTACTCCGCCTGCGGCCGCCACCGCCCTGGTTCCCTCCCTCACAAATGGAGGAGCGGCCTTGACGTTGGCAGACTGGACCCTGGTCGCCGATCCGCCGAATGTGGCGAACTGGATTTCCGGCACCACAGGCGTGGGATACGAAAACTCCCCGGGTTCAACGACGAGCTACTCCAGTTTGCTTGGTCTGGATCTGCTTGCGGTGATGCGGGACAATAACGAAACGGCCTACATCCGAGTGCCGTTTTCGGCCAGCGAGGCGGTCATAGGTTCGACCAAGGGTCTGACCCTGGAGATGAAATACGACGACGGCTTTATCGCCTACTTGAACGGGGTTCAGCTTCTAAGCGCCAACCCGCCTGCGGGGATTCCGAATTTTCAATCGGGGGCTAGCGACAACCAGGCAGACCAGGGCGCCTTGGACGGCGAGAGCTTTGAGATCACACCCTTCATCGGGAATCTGAAGGTGGGAGAAAACATGCTGGCCATTCACGGCTTGAACAGGGGCGCTGGTAGCAGCGATTTCCTGATCGTGCCAAGGCTGATTGCGAGCGACGTGGCCCCTCCGGAACCGCCGGTGTGGCCGGACCTGCAAATCGGCAGGCCAGTCATCAGGAACCTGGTCAATCCGGTGGACATTGTTCACGCCGGCGATGGAAGTGGGCGGCTCTTCATTGTCGAGAGAGCCGGACGCATCCGGATCTGGGACGGGGGAGCCCTGCGGACGTTTCTCGACATTCGGAGCCGGGTCAACACCACCGACACCGGCGGTAGCGAGCGCGGATTGCTCGGACTCGCCTTCCCGCCCGACTACCCGCAGAAGAACCACTTTTATGTCAACTACATCAGTAACCAGGCCGGTCGAAGCGGAGACACCGTGGTGTCGCGCTTTTCCGTGAATGCCAACAATGCCGACGATGCCATTGAGACCAGCGAGGAGGTTCTCCTCGTGGTGGACCAACCTCAGTCGAACCACAACGGCGGGCAGATTCACTTCGGAGAGGACCGATACCTCTACCTCGGCTTTGGAGACGGCGGCGGTTCGGGCGACAATGACAATCATGGCACGATTGGCAACGGCCAGTCAGTGACCACCCTGCTGGGTAAAATGCTGCGCCTTGATGTGGAAGGTCCGGCCGATCCCGGTTTGCCCTACGCGATTCCCGCGGACAATCCCTTCGTGAACGACGGAGAGGTTCTTGATGAAATTTGGGCCTTTGGCCTGAGAAATCCGTGGCGCTGGTCATTCGATCGCAAGACCGGCGACATGTACATCGCCGACGTGGGGCAGGGTAGCCGGGAGGAGATCAGTTTTGCGCTGGCAGCGAGTGTCGGTGGCGAGAACTACCAGTGGCGGCAGTTGGAGGGGTTTACCACTCATAATGGAGGCACGCCGCTGACCAAGGGAGTCTCGACCGATCCGATTCACGATTACCCGCGTAGCGACGGGAGCTCCATCACCGGGGGATACGTCTATCGAGGGGACACTTATCCACGCATGCAGGGCATTTACTTTTTCGCCGATTACGTATCGGGTCGTCTCTGGGGCCTCCAACGGGATCCCTCGGGAGCCTGGGTGGACCTGGAGTTTTTCAACACGAGTTTCAGCATCTCCTGTTTTGGCGAGGACGAAGAGGGCAACCTCTATTTCGGCTCGCTCGACGACGGTGAGGTGTACCGGCTGACGGACACCCGGGGCAGCCACTACCTGCAGATTATCGAGGCGACCTTTGGTGATCAGGGCGCGGTGCAGATGACCTTCGGGACGGAAGTCGGGAAGCGGTACCAATTGCAGTTCTCCACCGAGCTTGAGAACTGGGAGAACCTCGGCGCGCCGCAGACTGCCTCGCAACTCACCCTCACCCTGAACGGAGTGCTCCTTGCGCCGCTGCCAGAGCGGGCCTTCATCCGGGCGGTGGAACTTTGAAACCAGGATCGGCAACCCTACCTCTGGATCACCTTCAGTTGATGGAGCTGCTCGGGGGCAGTCCGCCGGAATCGCTCCCTTTTGTTGGGGGAGAGATAGCCGCCTCACGCGTATGGCGTGACTACCTCAAAAACCCAAAAAAGAGATAGTCACTCACCGGTGTAGGCGGCTACCCCCAAATCGTATTCTCCGGAAAGACGGAAGAACTGTTCATTCCGTTTCAACCATGCCACGAGTTTGGCGAGGGCGCTAGAAGAAAGCTGCCACATATATGATGACCGGATGGTTTGTGAACAACTTGTACGATAAACTGTTAGCATGTGGATAACCGGGACGAGTTAGTCCAAAATGGTTAGAAGAAACTCCGGCACGCGAAGCGATTGCAGAGCTGCACCGGTAGCGATGATTTTGGGACAGCTGCTCCTGGATCGAATCGTTGTGGGCGTAGAGCCGCTGCGAGATGGAACGCGACATGTGATCGTTGCCCTCGACGTCGGTGGTGAGCAGGAACAGGGGCGCAGTGCCGAAGATTTCCGCAGGCAGGTAGAGAGCGTGGACGAGAACCGGGTGGTCATGCACGGTGACCTCAAACTCGATGCCGCACTCCATCGAAAAGTAGGCGTCACTGGTGCGGTAGCTGGGATTGATCTCGTAGGGGTGGGCGAACTGGCCAGGCAGAAAGCTCATGTGCTGGGAGATGTCATGGCGAAGAGAGGTCTCTCCTAGCCCTATACTCCGTCAAAAAAGTAGGGTCGAGATCGAAGGGGTGGGGGGCGCCCGATCAGGGCCAGTCGAGGACGATCTTTCCGGAATCTCCGGAGCGCATGGTCTCGAAGGCTTGCGCAAAGTCGGCCGCAGGCAACTCGTGGGTGATCACCGCGCGGGTATCGAGACCGGCGCGGACCATGGCGCTCATCTTGTACCAGGTTTCAAACATCTCCCGGCCGTAGATGCCCTTGAGAATGAGCCCTTTGAAAATGATGAGATCGAAATCGATCTTGAGATCCCTGGGGAAGATGCCGAGGAGGGAAATCTTGGCGCCGTGGGCGGAATGCTCGAGGATGTCCTGCAGGCCGGAGGGATGGCCGGACATCTCGAGTCCGACATCGAATCCCTCTTTCATGTCGAGCTTGCTCTTGACCTCGTCGAGGGAATCCTCAGCGACGTTCACCACGCGGGTGGCGCCCAGCTTCTTCGCCAGTTCGAGCCGGTAGGGATTGACATCGGTGACCACGACATGCCGTGCGCCGGCGAACTTGCAAACCGCGGCTGCCATGCAACCGATGGGACCGGCACCGGTGATGAGGACGTCTTCGGCCACGAGGTCCCAGGACAGGGCGGTGTGAACGGCATTGCCGAGCGGGTCGAAGGTGGCGGCGAGATCTTCCGGGATCGCCGGATCGAGTTTGTAGACATTGCGATAGGGCAGCGAGAGAAACTCGGCGAAGGCACCGGGCCGGTTCACGCCGACGCCCTCGGTATTGGGGCAAAGATGGCGGCGCCCGGCCAGGCAGTTGCGGCAGCGGCCGCACACGAGGTGCCCTTCGCCTGAGACATAGTCGCCGGGAGCGAGGTCGGTCACCCCCGAGCCGACGCGTTCCACATGGCCGCAGTACTCGTGACCGACCGTCATGGGAACCGGAATGGTTTTCTGTGCCCACCCGTCCCAGTTCCAGATATGGAGATCGGTTCCGCAAATGGCGGATTTGGAGATGCGAATGAGGACATCCATGGGCCCGACTTCGGGTTCGGGAACGTCGAGCATTTCCAATCCGGGTTCGGGGCGGGATTTCACGAGAGCACGCACGGCTGTCTTGAAACCGCGAATGCACAAGAATGCACGCGAATTCTATCGGGAGGAGTGGAGATTTGGACCAGTCCTGTTCCTGCGGCGGTGGAACGACCCCCAGGGCAGGGTGGGGCTGATCCCGGGCCCGATGCTCAATTCCTGCGCCACCCCATCGAGCCAACTTTTAAGTTTCCTGATTCCCCTTTTCGGATGACTCTTGGATCCCGGATGACTCTGCGTGATTTAGGCTGGAACGATTTTTTTTCGGGGGAGTTTGTGCCCTACGCCCGGAAGGGATTCGTGCCGGGGAGGTTGATTCGGGAGACCAAGATCAACTTCAGTGCCCTGCTGGAGGGAGGCGAAGAGATCGACTGTGTCTTGGGAGGCAAGGTCTGGCACGACGCCGAGACGGACGCGGAGCTGCCCGCGGTGGGTGATTGGGTAGCGCTCGATCGGGGGGCGAAAGGCGACGAGGTGGTGATCCGGGCGAGGCTGCCACGGCAATCAAGATTCTCGCGCAAGGTTCCGGGCAAGAGTGCCGAAGAGCAGGTCATCGCCGCGAATGTGGATGTGGTGGTGGTGGTCACCGATGCCGGATCGGACCACAGTCCGCGACGGATCGAGCGCTATTTGACCCTGATCGATCGGTGTGGCGCGAAGCCGGTGGTAGTGCTCAACAAGTCGGATCTTTTTTCTGCGGAGCATTGTGCCGGGGCGGCCGCGGAACTACGCGTGCTGAGTGACTCGGCCGAGATCCGGGTGACAAGTGCGTTGGAGGAGCAGGGGCTTGCTGTCTTGAAGGAGTATCTGCGGCCGGGCACAACCATCACCTTGGTGGGGTCGAGCGGGGTCGGGAAGTCGACCTTGGTGAACCAGTTGCTCGGCGGTGAATGGCTGGACACCAACGAAGTGAACGAAGTAACCGGCCGTGGCCGTCATACCACGACCGCTCGCGAGCTCATCGTGCTGCCGGGAGGCGGAATGCTCATCGACAATCCGGGAGTGCGCGAGATGCAGATGTGGACCGACGAAGCCACCTTGCGGGAGAGTTTTTCGGACGTCGATGAGCTCGGAAGGCAGTGTCGATTCTCCGACTGCAAACACCAGAAAGATGCTGGATGTGCGATTCGCACCGCGGTGGAGGACGGGACCCTTGATGAGGATCGCTACGAGAGCTATCTCCGGCTTGAAGAAGAAATCGGGGAGCTCAACAAGCGACGAAAGAAGCGCCAGATGGCGACCGAACGTTGGGCAAAAAGGAACCGCAAGGTGAAGGCAAGGAATCTGGCGGATCGGATTGAACTCGAGAAGGAAGAGCGGGCGGAGGAGTGACGGGGAGGGGGGGCGTGTACTCAGTATTCAGGGTAGAGAAGGGAGGAAGAAGAGATGAGGGGGAGAAGAAAAGGCGCTGCGGTGAACAGCGCCTTCTGAGTCTGAATACGGAGTCCGGATCCCAAGCCCTACGGAATCCGGAAGATCTGCTTGTTGCTGGGATCTCTTACGAGGTCGCCGCTGACGAAGGGCTGGCCGGTCTTGGGATTCTTGCTGATGTCGATCAGGTTGTTTGGCTTGTACGGGCTGATGACCTGGAAGGGATTCTGGGTCTTGTATCCGGTGGGATGCCGGCCGCTGGTGGCGGGACGAGCAGGCTTGTAGGCAGCCTTCTGCTTGTCGTGTTGTTCCTTGAGGGCCGCGGCACCTGCTCCGGCCGCGGCGCCGATGGCAGCACCTCTGAGGACATCGCCGCCGTCGTTGCCCGCGATCGCACCTATTGCACCGCCGGCGAGGGCACCCACCCCGGCACCTTGGGCCTGGTAGCGGGTGCAGGAAGAAAAGGACACAAGCGAGGCCGCGGCCAGGGCGGCGGCGGCAAAGCGGAGGCGTTTGGTGGTAGAGGTCATGGCTCGGTCTAGGACGGGATGAATGGTTTGGACTGTCAAAGTATAGAGCTGGAAGGACTTCGGCGCTATCATTAATTGCTGTTTTATCTGCAGATCATTTGGCGCAACAAGATGCTGATCCTATGTGACTTAGAGATGCGGTAGCGCCGATCAAACACGCGGTAATTGTCCTTCCGCATGCGAGTCAGGAGAGCGTGGTAGATCTTCCGCATGACCTCGGTCGCGCCCATCGCCCGGCGATCGCCGCGAGGAAGGAGATCCGCGCATGTCTGGTGGAGTTTCTCGGCGCGGTCTGCTTCAAAGTTCATGAGGGCAAGGAAGCGGTCATCGTGCACTCGGCCCAAGAGATCGTGCTCGGTGTACTGGAAGCGGTGGAGATCTGCGAGGGGCAGGTAGATCCGGCAGCCATTGGAGAGATCCTCTCCCACGTCGCGCAGAATATTGGTCAACTGGAGGGCATTGCCGAGGGCCACGGCGTAGTCGCGGGCCTTATCGCTTGCGCCAAAGAGGGGAACGGTGATCAATCCGACCGCCGAGGCGACGCGATAGCAATACTTCTCCAGGTCGTCCCAAGTGCCAAAGCGCTGTGGCACGAGGTCGGATTCGCAGCCGCGAATGATCTCCTTGAAGAGATCGGGATCGATCTGGTGTCGATCCCGCATGTCGACGACTTCCGCTTCAAGGCTGCCCGCGGGATTGGCGGTCCGGTCCAGGGCGTCCATCCAGGCGTTGAGTCCGGCCTGCTTCTCGGCAACCGGCTTATTCTCGTCATCGGCGATATCGTCGACCACGCGACAGAAGGCGTAGAAGATATTGAGGTCAGCGCGGCGTTTCTTGGAAACGCAGGCAAAGGCGAAGGCGAGATTGGAGTTCGCGCGGCGGGTGATGTCAGCGGCCTCGCTCATCTCAGGATTGGAGGGCGTTCACTTGATGAGTCCCCAGTGGCCCGAGGTGAAGGGCCAGAGGGAAAAGAGGGCGGGACCGACCAGGTTGTATTCCTTGACGGTGCCCCAATAGCGGGAATCGAGAGAGTCCTCGGTGTTGTCGCCGAGAGCAAAGTACTCGCGCAAAAGATAGGCATCAATGTTGCTCTTCCCGTCCTCCAGGAGGTCTTCTCTCGTCTTGAGCATGACGATGTCGGAGGGGTCGTCGATGGCGCGGCCGAGGTGACTGTATTTCTCGTCCTTGCGAGCAAGCCCGTATCCGGGTTCCCCCTTGTAGGGCCCTTCGCTCCTCATGACCTGGCGCAGGCGCTTCGCGGTGGCGGGCTCTCCGTTGACGTAGAGGTCAGGGGTCAGGATCTGAAGCTTGTCACCACGGACCCCCGCAAGGCGCTTGATGTAGTGCGAGCCGGCCCCTTGGGGCGAATCGGATCGCTTCTTGATCCCTTCGATCCCACGGGTGTCGAAGACGTAGACTTCGCCCCGTTTGGGTCGCCGGAAATTGTAGGAGACCTTGTCCACGAGAACGAGGTCGCCGCTGGTGGTGTAGCCGGAAAGGACGGTGCCGGCCGGGACATAGGCAACGCGTTCCCGATTGCCGGTGCTCGGATTCTCCCGTTCCTTGTGGCGGATCGCGTCCTTCAGTCCGAGCTCGTCCCACACCACGTTCTTGGGAGCGCTGATCTTGAAGTCGCCATCAGTGAACTTGAGGTAAGTGACGGTGAAGAATTGCCACTTCTGCTGCTGGACGATGGCCCCGCTGAGGGGACCGCGGAAAAAACGGTCACGGGTGATCTCCTTGCTGAAGTACTTGCGTCCCTTGAAGACGGCTTCGAATCCCCGCTTGGGCCAGGAGGGGAAGTCTTCCGGTTTCATGTGCGCTCCCACGATACCGTTCAGAGTGGGCTGCATGGATCCGGTGGGGATGCGGAAGGGCTGCAGGAAGTAAGCACGGATGCCGAGGGCAATCACGATCGCCACAAAGAAGACCTCGATGTTCTCCTCGATCGCATTGGGACGACGGTATTTTGGAAGCGCCCGTTCGCAGGCTTGGGTGACCAGTTTTTCGGCGGCCTTCACGCCCTCCTGGTCGCTCGCCTTGATCGCTTTGAGGAGTTCCGTGCGCGCGTGCTCGATCTGGGTGACTTTCTCGTCCTCGAGGAGGTCCCGCTTGTAGTTGAGGAACTTCTTGGCGCCCTTGTAGAGGAGCTTGGCTTCTTTCTTCCAGCGGGGAGAGAACATGTCGGTGGTCGATGGTCGGGAGAGGAAAGTCAGTGGGGGCGGTGAGTGGCTCGCCAGGTCGAAGCGGAGCGGAGACGGGGGAGAGAAGAGCACAGATTTCGCGGATTACACGGATTTTTCGGAGGGAGGGTCAGGGGCGGCTCGCCTCCGGCCGTCGGGCACGCCCAGGCCGGGAAGTCGCTTGCGCTTTTCGGCGGCCTCAAACCACCAGACTGCGCCGAAAAACGGGACCAGAACGATGAGGATCAGGTGGGAAATCTTCTCCTTGGGCTGAAAGGATTGGTGTCTCGCGCATTGATGGGCCGCCAGGACCGTGAAGACCGTGAACATCAGGGAGAAGGGGAGCAGGATCAAGGCAATGAGGGCGTCTTCCGGCATGGCGGAGAACCAGCCTCGATCCGAACCGGGACGGGCGCAAGCGGTGCAGTCAATGGGATCAATTCATCGCTGAAGAGGGACAAGGTCCTGTGCGATTTACGTCAGGGCGTTGTCTCATCTCGCGTCGACTGGTGCCCCATGCACCCTAGCGAGGCCGGTAAATGCTCTCGAGTTCGTAGATTTTGTCCGAGGCGATTTTCTCTTCGTCCCACTTCCCTTGTGCGGTCAGGCACTTGGAGAGATGGCTCCAAGCGGAGATGGCATCCGGGGCCAACCTGGTGGCGATGTCCAGGTGCTTCTCCGCTCCTGCTTCATCCTTCTTGGCGCGCAGGGCGAGGGCGTAGGCGCGGTGGAGGTCGAAGTCGAGGGGACTTTTCTTGCAGGCCAATGCGAGGAAGGTGGTAGCCTCATCCAGCTTGCCCATGAGGCTGAGTTGGTCGGCTTGGTTGAGAAGGAAGGTTCCCAGGTTGTTGCCGTGGACGACCGCCTTCTTGAAGGCCTCCATGGCCGGCTCATTCCGCTGGCGGGCACGGAGAACATAGCCGAGGCGTTGCCACCCGGCGGGGCTCTTCGGTTGTCTCGCCAGGGCCTGGCGCAAGAGACGCTCGGCCTCCACGAGCTCGCCCTTGATCTGGGCAGTGCGGCCGCGCAGGTAGGAGGGGTCGAGGGCGAGAGGATCGGCGGGCTGGAGACTGGAGGGCAGTGGAAAAGGGATGGTGGCTGCGGTTTTCGAGTCCCTCGGAATCCGTTTCGCGACAAGGGAACCCGGGGCGGCAAAGAGGAATCGCTGAGTGGCATTGATGGTAGGTGCGTAGAGGCAACCGGTGACATGTCCCTTGCTGTTGAAGATCGGAGTGCCGGCGGGCACATGCAGGATGCCGTGGTCTCCGAGATTGGCGCCCACGCTGAGGATTTCGAGATACTTGCGGGAGCGGGGGATGGGAGCTTGGCGGCGGGCCATGATGGGAACGGTGAGCGTCCCGCCATGTTCCTTCGCGCGAAGAATGGCGACCATTTCTCCGATCGCACTGTCCCTCTTGGACACCACGAGAAAGTGCCCTGCCTGTTGATCGGTGCGCACTATGGCGATCCCGTAGTCCAGATCGACTGCCACCACACCGGACACCGCAAGCGGGCTCCCGTCTGATTCGCGCCTGGCGGTGAACCGTCCACCGTCGAAGGCCTGCAGAGGCGCAACTGCGAGACCGTCGGACGAGATGAAGAATCCGCGGTAGGTGATGAGTTCGTCGGTCGCCAGCCCGGCGCGCGAGACTTCAAAGGAGATCAGGGCGTTGCGGGAGGCTTCGGCGGCGCTCTTCAATGCATCTTCGAGCTTCGGCGGCTCGGCGGTCTGCGCCGGGGCGAGGCAGGCGAAGAGGAGAGTGAGGGCGGCAGTGAGGAATTTCAGCAAGGGGCGAGGGGGTGGGTTGGCATGATAACATTCGTCGGCGAGGGCACAATAGACCTCTCCAGAGAGCTTCCATCCACGGCCGGCGCTGATCAGTCCCCGCTTTTCAAGACCCTGATGAAGGCGTCCTGGGGGATGTTGACCTTGCCGATGGCCTTCATCTTGGCTTTGCCCTTCTTCTGTTTCTCGAGGAGCTTTCGCTTGCGGGAGATGTCGCCGCCGTAGCACTTGGCGGTGACGTTCTTGCGCATGGGGCGGATTGTTTCGCGGGCGATGATCTTCCCGCCGAGGACGGCCTGGATGGCGACCGTGAAGAGCTGCGGGGGGATGACTCCCTTGAGTTTTTCGGCGAGGCGGCGGCCATAGGGGGCGGCCTTGTCGCGATGCACGATGGTGGAGAAGGCGTCGACCGGCTCGCCCGCGATGAGCATGTCCATCTTGACGAGGTCGGCGGGCCGGTAGCCATGGTGCTCGTAGTCCATGGAGCCGTAGCCGCGGGTGGCGGACTTGAGGCGGTCGTTGAAGTCGACCAGGATCTCGGCGAGCGGGAGGATGCAGTGCAACATGACGCGCGTTTCGTCGACCGTCTCGGTGTGGTCGAGGCTGCCGCGCTTTTCCATGACGAGCGACATCATGTCGCCGATGTACTCGGAGGGCGTCATGATGAAGACCTTCACCAACGGTTCGCAGATTTCGGAGATTTCGGAGAGGTCGGGAAGGTGGCAGGGATTGTCGACGAACAACTCTTCGCCGTTGGTCTTGGTGACTTCGAAAATGACCGAGGGGTAAGTCGAAATCACGTCCATGTTGAATTCGCGCCGGAGGCGTTCCTGCACGATTTCCATGTGCAGGAGACCGAGGAATCCGCAGCGAAATCCGAAACCAAGCGCGACCGAGGACTCCTGTTGGAAGGTGAAGGCCGCGTCGTTGATCTGCAACTTCGCCATGGCCGCCTTCAGGTTCTCATAGTCGGACGAGTCGATCGGATAGACACCCGAGAAGACCATGGGGTGGACCTCCTTGAAACCGGGGAGGGGTTCGGGACAAGGGTGGGCACTGTTGGTGATGGTGTCGCCGATCTTCACCTCGCTGGCGGACTTCAGGTTGGCGATGACGTAACCGACATCGCCGGCCACGAGGAAGTCCGCCTTGGTCATCTTGGGCGTGAAGGTCCCGACCTCCTTCACCTCATAGGTCTTCTCGGTGGCAAAGAGCTTGATGCGGGTGCCGCGCTCCATGGAGCCCGACATGAGGCGCACGTAAGAGACCACCCCGCGGAAGGTGTCGTAGATGGAATCGAAGACAGAGGCGCGCAGGAGTTTGTCGGCCTGCTCGGTGGGAGCGGGAATGCGAGCGACGACCGCTTCGAGAATCTCCTCGATGCCGATGCCCTCCTTTGCCGAAGCGGGGATGGCGTCCTCACCGGGAATGGCAAGGATGTCTTCGAGTTGCTTGCGGCACTTGTCGATGTCCGCGGCGGGGAGGTCGATCTTGTTGATGATCGGAATGATGACGAGGTCCTGTTCCATCGCGAGGTGCACGTTCGCGACGGTCTGGGCTTCGACCCCTTGCGCGGCATCGATCAGAAGGAGAGCGCCCTCGCACGCCGCAAGACTGCGCGAGACCTCGTAGGAGAAGTCGACGTGGCCGGGAGTGTCGAGGAGGTTGAGCTTGATGCGTCGTCCGTCCTTGGCGTCATAGTACATCGTGACGGGGTGCGCCTTGATGGTGATCCCGCGCTCGCGTTCGAGGTCCATCGAGTCGAGGAGCTGGTCCTGCCTCTCCCGCACTGTGATGGTATGCGTGGACTCGAGCAGGCGGTCCGAGAGCGTAGTCTTCCCGTGATCGATGTGGGCGATGATGGAAAAGTTTCTGGTGAGCTCGATCGACATTTTGATGATCGTTCCGCGGCGAGGGCGGGACTGCGCCACGCTGGCGCGGGGGGGAAGAGAGCGCGATTTTACCCAGAAGACACGGAAAAAGGAAGAGTTGGGGTTATTGATTGATTGGGATTGGGGGAATGGGGTTGAGGAGGGGAGGGAAAGGGGATTGGCTGGAGGGGTGAGATCGATCTTGATTTTGATGGCCCTGGCAGCTCCTGCGCTGGCCCAGCAGGGTGCCGAGAAAGTGAAGTTCTTGAACTACCCCGACTGCGTGGAGCTCTCGAATCGGAACACGAAGGTCATCCTGGGGCCCCATAGCGGTGGGCGCGTCCTCAAGTACGAGCACAAGGGGAAAGAGGTGCTCTACCTCGATCCGCGGGAAGCGGACTGGGGAACGGAGAAGGGGAAGGGCAGGAATTTCACGAGTGCGGGGCGTTTCGACATCGGGCCCGAGTATATCATTCCGCGCCACCAGACCCTCTGGTCGGGGGCCTGGGAAGTGGTGATTACCGGTGCGCGTTCCGCCAGGATGGTCAGCAAGGCGGACGCTGCGACCGGGGTCAGACTGGTTCGAGAGTTCACCCTCGCCGAGAATTCCTCCCACCTGTCCTGCGAGCAGAAGATCGTCAACACCTCGAGCGAGACCGTCAGGTGGTGTCATTGGAGCCGGACCTTCGTGAAGGGCGGTGGGATCGTGGTGGTTCCGATCGGCGGGCAGCCGCTGCGCCTGCCCAAGGGTTACGTGATGTATCCGAAGCGCAACCTGATCGATCTCCAACCGGAGGATCCGAAGATCCGGCGGCGGGGAAACTTCCTGGAGATTCTCGGGCCACCGGCTCATCCCAAGTTGGGAATGGATGCAAACGGGTGGCTGGCCTACCAGCTGCCGGACGACGTCGTGTTCGTGAAGGTTTACGAAACGCCCAGGGACCGGGCCTACAGTGAGGTCGCCGCGTTCAATACTTCCGTCTGGTATCCTGACCAGGAGAGGCTTCCGGCCGTTGAACTTGAGCCCATTGGTCCCGCCAATGAGATTGCGCCGGGCAAGTCCGCGAGTTTCACCGAGCATTGGTGGATCCTGGAAAACGAGTTTCCTGCGGAGGGAAGGGACCTCGACCTCGAGGCCTTGGCGAAGAAGGTGAAACGGGAGTGCGATATCAAGTAGGCTTAAGAGACGACCAGGTTCAGGGCCTGCGTGGCGATTGCACAAATCGATTGGCAGGAGGAATGGGGAGTGCGCAGACTGCATTCCACAACGCTGTGCCAGAAGAATGCCGATTGAAAACTTCGACGACCTGATCGGAACGTGGGCGCCCGCGACCTTGAACCGGAGCGGCCAAGGGGGGGAGCGCGAGGCCTTTCATTTTTCGCCGCTCGGGCACTTCGTGATGGAGTGGGGAGACGAGAGGGGCTCCCATCTCCAGGTCTGCGAAGTAGCGCTGACCGAGGAGGGATTTGAGTTTACCGACCGCCGGAACGGAACCGCGCTGGAGCTGCAGGCCTCACTGCGGGGCCGCAGCCTGGTGCTCACTTCGCCTCACGGGCAGCGGACCATCCTGCGGCGAGTGGTGGAGGAAATGGAGGCCCGGGACTGGGCGTTTTTTGTGAAGGGGACTGGGTAGCTGGTGTGGGGAGAGGAATCCGGCGAGGAAGGGCGGAGGAGGAATTGCAGGTAGGTCGCGAAACTTCGACTGGCCAATTTCCAAATAGAGTTCAGGAGCCAATGAGCTGGACCAAACTTGCCCCGGCACAAATTGGAGTTCCCCCGAAAAAGTGGACACGTTGGTCTCACGATTTTCTTGGCTTTAGTTTAGGTCTGGTTGGAGCTTTTGAGGGGCGTCCGAACTCCTTCAATACTCCCGGTGTTTCACCATCTTCGCCATGATTCCCTTCTGCACGTGCAGCCGGTTTTCGGCTTGCTGGAAGATGGTGCCGGCATGGTGTTCGAGGACATCCTCAGTGATTTCCTTACCGCGGTAGGCCGGGAGGCAGTGGAGGACGATATGAGCAGGATCGGCCTCATTGAGGAGCTCCCGGTTGACTTGGTAGGGACCGAACCGGGCTTCCTTTTCGACCTGATCCTCCTGGCCCATGGAGATCCAGACATCGGTGTTGATCACATGTGCGCCGGCCACCGCGATCCTGGGGTCGGCGGTGACGGTGATGTTGGCGTCCCCGAGTCTTTCGAGAAACTCGGCGGGCGGTTGATAGGCCTCGGGGGAGGCGAGAGCAAACTCAAAGCCGAGGTGCTTGGCCGCCCAACACCACGAGCGGGCCATGTTGCTGTAGCCGTCCCCGACGAAGGCAATCTTGTGCCCGTCCCACCCGCCTAGTTTTTCGCGAATGGTAAGGAGGTCGGCCAGGATCTGGCACGGGTGCTCATCGTCAGTGAGTGCGTTGATGGTGGGGATGCCTGAGTATTCCGCGAAATCTTCCACGGTGCTCTGCTCATAGGTGCGGATGATGGCGCCATGCACCATGCGGCCAAGAACGCGGGCGGTGTCCTTGATGGGTTCGCCGCGACCGAGTTGGATGTCATTTTGACTGAGGAAGAGGGGCGAACCACCGAGTTCGCGAATGCCGACTTCGAAAGAGACCCGCGTGCGCGTGGAGGACTTCGAAAAGATCATGGCCCAGACTTGGCCGGTGAGGGGAAACTCTTCGTGTTTGCCGCGGCGGGTCTTGAGGGTGACGGCGTGATCGATGTACTTGACAATGTTCTGCGGATACATCGCCTCGATGGAGAGAAGGTGGTCCATGGTGGGTAGAGGGAGGAGAAAGGGGAGAGTGTGAGGTAGGAATCGAGAAATGGGAATCGGTAATTGGCCATTTGTAACGAGTTCAGGATCAGGGATTTGCGATGGTGTCCAGCGTGGCCTTGAGGATTGCGAGGGCCTCATCCACGTGCTCCCCGGTCACGGTGAGGGGTGGCATGAGGCGGACGGTGTCGCCTCCGGCGGGGGGGGCGAGAAGACCGGCGGCGGCGAGTTCGCGGGAGAGGTGGATGGAGGGCGAGACGCTTTCGGGAATGGTGAGGCTGCCGGGATTGAGCGCGACGCCGAGGAGCAATCCCTTGCCGCGCACCTCGGAAATGCCGGGGTGATTCCAGGAGGCAATCTCCGTGCGAATGTGTTTTTCCAAGGCGACTGCGCGCTGCGGGAGGTCGTTGTCGAGGACCTCCCGCATGACCGTGAGGGCGGCGACACAAGCGAGAGGATTCCCGCCATAGGTGGAGCCGTGGGAGCCCGGCCCGAGGACGCTGAGGAGCGGTGTTCCATCGTCGATGGCGCGTTCAGAGACCCAGAATCCGCCGATGGGAAAGCCACCTCCCAGACCCTTGGCCCAGGAAATGGCGTCGGGCTCGATCTCGGGAGCGATGGTGCGCCAGCCCGCCATCTCGCCGGCGCGGCCGAGGCCGCACTGGATCTCATCGAGGAGGAGCAGCAGGTCGTGCTCTTTGCACAGGCGGGCGATCGCGAGAAGGAATTCACGCTCGGCCAGTCGGATGCCGCCTTCCCCCTGGATCGGCTCTAACAGAATCGCGGCGGTCTCGGGACGAATGGCTTCCGCGAGGGCGTCGATATCGTTGAGTTTGAGATGACGAAACCCCGGCAGGAGCGGGTCGAAGCCTTCCTTCACCTTGTCCTGGCCGGTGGCGGCAATGCCGCCGAGGGTGCGGCCGTGAAAGGAGTTGGTGAAGGTGAGGACCTCGCAGCGGGCGTTGCCATTGCTGTCGCGATGGGCATGGCCGAAGCGGCGTGCGAGCTTGATGAGGCCATCGATGGCCTCGGCGCCCGAGTTCGAGAAGAAGACCTTGCCCGGGAGCTTTGCGCATTCTTCCACCAGGCACTCGGCGAGTTCAGCCTGCTTGTCGATTTGGTAGAGATTGGAGCAATGAATGAGGGTGGCGGCCTGCCCGGCGATCGCGTCGACGAGGAGCTTGTTGCCGTGGCCGAGGGTGCAGGTCGCGAGTCCCGAGCAGAAATCGAGGTAGCGCTTCCCGTTCTCGTCCCAAAGCAGGGTCCCTTCGCCCCGCACCGGTGCGACGGAAAAGTGGACGTAGGTGGGCAGGACGTATTTGGCGAGTTTCTCAGCGGTGGTCATGGGAGGAGGGGGATCGGGAAGTCAAAAGTCGAAGGTCGAAGGTCGCGGGTCGGCTTGCCCCGGCGAAGCGTAGCGGAGAGGGGAAGTTAAGAGTTGGAAATCGGAATTGGGAATCAAGCATTCAGGATTCGGAGTTTTTGCAGGTTGGTGCGGGGATTGCGGAGGGCTCCGGTTGAGTGGGCTGACTCTTCGGAGGCGGACTGCGGAGGACCTGCCAGATGGCGAAGAGGGTAAGGAAAGCGACGAGGATCGCTCTGATCGTGAGGACGACCCAGGTGATCGGGGGCAAGGAGAAGACTGCGACTTCCCGCCACGGGCAAGGTCAGCAGGATTTCGTAGACGCATTGGGAGCCGTAGATGGTGGAGGGATGGTGGTCCTTGCTCAGGCCCCGGATCAGGCCCACTGCGATGCCGGCAGTGATCGCTCCGAGGACTGCGACCAATTCGTAGATGCCGAGATCGCGCTCGAAGGCGGCGTGGGAGAAGAAAAGGAGCAGGGTGCCGACCGCGCCGACCATCCCTCGTGCGGCGAGCTTGGGATGGGTGAAGGCCGTGGCGCAGGACCAGTCCGCGCGAACCGTCGTAGAGTGAGAGAAGCAGACCGAGGCCCACCGTGCCGTAAAAGAGAATTCCGACCCAGCCGTTCGCCCCCGGGACGTGGAAGGCCAAGCCGCGAAGGAGGAGGATGTTGGTGGTAATAAAGAGGAGCGAGAGCAGCATGAGGGCCACGCTGCGCTGGCTGGGAGTTCGAAGGAGATGGGTCATGGCCGGTGATTCGTTGATCGGCGGTCGCCTCAGTCCGGCCCCACGGTTCCTGCAGAATACAAAAAACCCCGGGGCGGATAAGGCGGCCTCCGGGGTGTGGTGGTTGGTCTAAAGAAACGTTCTCACATCACGCGAAGGCAGTGCTAATCCGGACTACCCGGATAGCTCGCCACGCGATGGCTTTGAGAAGGTTTGCTGTCATGGACGGGCGGGTTGTGAGGGAAAGGGGGCGCGATGTCAACTCCCCAGGTGGAGCGGTTGCAGGGCGGGCGCTCCGTCTGCCGGGCAACTATCCGGGCGGCGAATCGTCGATCCGGTGGGCGCTTGGATTGCGGCGAGCCGCGGCAGCTACGGTTTTTTGCGGATCTGAGTTCCGATGCCCTGCTCGGTGAAGATTTCGAGGAGGACGGTGTGTGGGACCCGGCCATCCACGAAGTGCACTTTGTCGACGCCGGCCTCGAGGGCTTCGAGGGCGGAGTTGATCTTGGGGATCATGCCGCCGGAGATCACCCCGGACTCGATCATGCCGTGGGCTTCGTCGGGGGTGACGGTGGGGATGAGGGAGTCCGGGTCGGCGGAATCGGCGAGGAGGCCGGGGACATCGGAGACGTAGACGAGCTTGGCGGGTTTGAGAGTGCAGGCCAGGGCGGCCGCGGCGAGGTCGGCGTTGATGTTGAGCGGTTTTCCGGTCTCGAGTTCGCTGCCGAGCGGGGAGATCACCGGGACGATTTCGGAAGTGGTGGCGTAGAGCACGTCGTCGGTGAGGCAGTGGTCGACTTCGCCGACGCGTCCGATGTCGATCTCCTCGTCGGAACCGGAAGCGGTTCCGCTACGCGCCTTGATGCGCCTGGCTTTGAAGACGCCGGTGCCGGGGATGCCGGTGGCGCGTCCGCCGTGGTTGTTGATGAGCTCGACGAGCTTGGGATTGATGGTGCCGCCGAGGGTCTCCTCCACGATCGCGATGGCTTCCGGACTGGTGACGCGCAGACCGCCCACGAACTTCGCCTCAAGCCCGGCCTTCTCCATCGCGGCCGAGATGAATTTCCCGCCGCCGTGCACGAGGATCGGATTGATGCCGGCCACCTCGAGAAAGACGATGTCGCGCATGAGGGTGCTGAGGAGCTCCTCGTCATCCATCGCGGACCCTCCGATCTTGATGAGGAAGGTCTTGCCGCGGAAGCGCTGCAGGTAAGGCAGGGCTTCGGCCAGGACGGCGGCTTTGTCGGTGGAGGTCAAGGGAGAGGGGATCGGGAAGTCTAAAGTCTGAGGTCTAAAGTCGAAGGTTGGAAGCTGGGAGGTCCTGGCTTCGCTACGCTACGCCGCGGCAAGCGGGAAGCCGAAAGTTTGAATCCTCGCAGCTCAGCTTGCGGCTATCCGCTCGTTGTGGGCTCCTTCTCAGGGAGGTAACGGGCCATGCGGGTTGAGAGAATCCAGCCTGCTGCGATGGTGGCGAGGATGGGTGCGATGGGAGTCCACTTCTGTAACCAGATGAAGAGTACGATCAGGAGGGCGGCAAGAGCGATGGCGAGAAGAATGAAGGAGAAGTGACGAAGCATGCGGGGGATGCCGGTGAGGAGGGCAGCGAGGACCGCGACCAGGCCGAGGAGGGCGATCTCGCCTGCAAGGGTGAGACGTTGGTGTTGCTCAATGCCATCGGGACGGGGGAGGAGATCGAAGGAACTGACGATCTTCTGGAGATGATTGTGATTGTCCCAGGGAGAGGGGTTGTCTGCCCCCGCGTCGGTGAAGAGGGCGCAACGCGGGATGATTGATCTGACCGATTTCCTCGTTTGGGCAACCTCACTTTGGAGGACGGCATCCTGAGCCGGAATCTCCGCGCGTTGGGGGCGATCAATGAGCGCCATTTTGAACTGGCCGATGTCATCGATGGGGACGATGGGACCGTCGCCGAGTCGAATGTGGCGCCCCAACTCGACCTTTACCTGGTCGGGAGGAATCTTGTTTTGGGCCATGGCGACCGCGAGTGGAAAGGAGGGAATGAGATAGTCACCCCAACGCACGATTTCGGGAGTGACCCCCTCGACGCTCTCCTGGACCCGGAAGGAAAAGCGGATGTTGGGAGTCGCGGTGGCGGATGGTGCGTGCAACACGCGATTGACGCGCACGAGGGAACCAAGTTCTCCGCGCACGTTGGCAATGGGGATCGCGCTGCTTCGGAGGTACTCGGGAATGGGTCGCTGCTTGGGGAGACGTTTGAGATCGACGGTGAGGACGGCGGTCTCATAGAGGGCGAGGGAGTTGTCGAGATTGCCGAGCATGCTCAAGTGATAGAGATCGTCGCCTTCCCAGCTCAGGGGGTGTTCGATGGCGGCGACCTCACAACCGACCGCATGCATGTGCTTGAGAAGGTAGTGCCAATCGAGGGGGGAGGGCGGATAGGACTCCAGAATCTCGGTGGACGATTCACTGACACTGATGTGGAAGTAGGGTTGGAGGGCACCCACCTTGAGCGGACGGACGAGCCGAACCCGGGAGACCGGTTGCGAATCATCCAGCACGAACTCCTTCTCGCTCCGGGTGGCTCTCAGGAGGGTCTCGAACAGGACGGCCTCCCTCTTGCGCAGGGGCCCCCAATCATCGGCAAGAAACGCCACGCATACGCCGACCTCGAGAGCGAGGGTGGCTAGGATGATGCGGATGATCCAGGGGTTCATGGGGCGGATGGTCGGAGGTCGGAGGGGCTTGGTCTGGATACTGAATGGCGGAGCTTTAGTCCGCGGCGGCCTTTTCGAGAACGGGGCCGAGAACGGCTTGGAGCGGGGTGTCCTGGACCTGGGTCAGCAAGAGCTTGGCACCGGTCGGGATGTGTTGCGCATACCAGTCGATTTTCTGGTTGTGAAGAATATTGGCGTAGGCGCCCAGGGCCTGCATGAGGCGCTGGATGGCGCAGTCGCGAAGGAGATCGGGAAGGGGGCGCTCTTCCCCGATGTCTTCCCAGAGGTCGAGGAGTTTGTCCTGCTCCTCCTCGGTGTGATTCAGGTATGGGTCGTAGAGGAGCGAGGCGAGGTCGTACTCTTGACGGCCCAGGCGCAGGCCCTGGAAGTCGATGAGCCACGACTTGCCTTCGTAGAGGATGATGTTTTGCGATTGGAAGTCGCGGTGGACGAGGTTGCGGTGCGAAGAGCCGAGGTTCTCGCGGAGCTTGACGAGATGCGGGTCGTTGCGCAGCGCGGCGCCGTCGAGGCCGAGGTGAGTTTCCACGAGGTTGTCGATGAAGTATTCCTGCTCCCACTGGTAGGTCTCCGCCGTGAAGGCGGGAGAGAGTTCGAGGTCTTTGGGCGGACGGGTGTAGAACAGGCGGTCGAGCTGTTCGAGGGCGCAGCGATAGTAGGGCTCGCGCTCCTCCCAGGGTTTGTCGACGATGGAGAGGAGATCCACTTCACCGAGATCCTCGACCAGCGCGATATTTCGTCCCGGGTTGTCGTAGAGAACCTCGGGGACGTTCAGCTTGGCCTTCTTGAGGAAGCGAGCGACCGGAAGAAAGTAACGGTTGTCTCTGCGGTCGAGGGTGTAGTGGATGCCAATGAAGGTGGGATGTCCTTCGGCCTTGAGGCGGACGATGGTGCGTCCCGAGGCGCCACGCTTGATGGGCTCGAGGATGACGCTGTGATCCGGGTCAAGATTGAGATGTGCGCGGACTGCGGTAAGAAGGGTGTCGGCGGCCATGTGGTCGGGGGTCGAAGGTCAAAGGTCGGCGTTGTGGTGGGCGCCCGTGGCGGGAGTGGATGAATAGACGATGCAGTTTGTCAATTGCGCACCGCCCGCGATCTGCGTATTGGGCCAGAGAACGGTGTTCAGGACGACGGCATCGGGGCCGATGGAGGCTCCCGGACCGACGACCGAGGCCTCCACCATGGCGGTGGGGTCAATCGTGGCCTCCTGGTGGATCGGATTGCCGAGATTGCCGATTCGATGGGCGTCGAGGTAGGCCTCCCGGCACCCGAGATCGAGCCATTGCCCCTCGTCGTGGAGGGAGGCGCCGAGATTTCCACCTTTCGCGAGTTCGAGGAAGGTGGGAATGACGGAAACCTTCTCCCTGGCAGGGAGGCGACCCAGGAATTCCGGATTGAGGCAGTAGATGCCGGTGAATTGGTGGGTGCCCTCCGCCACCCCGAGCAAGCGGTGAATATCGGTGACCCGGGCTCCCCCGACTGCGATGTGGAGGGCCGGGCCGGTGGAGCGCACGGCGAGGGTGACTTCCATTTCGGAATCAGAGTGAGTGGCGATCAGGCGGTTGAGGTCGAGGGTGGAAAGGATGTCGCCATTATAGACCACAATTGGTTCCCCACAAATCCACTCCTCGAGGTTCTTGATGCCGCCGCCCGTTTCGAGGAGGTCGGGCTCGTGAAAGAAGGTGATGGGAGTGTCACGATACTGTCCATGGGAGATGTGATCCTCGCCGGACGCGGCGGGAACGGCCTGCACGGAGACCCCGCAGCCACGGAAGAGCTCATCCCACTTTTCGGGGAGGTGGTGAGTGTTGATGGCAAACTCGCGGATCCCGGCCGCGAGGCAGTGGTCGAGGGCGTGGTGAATGAGCGGTCGGTGGAAGACCGGGATGAGGGGCTTGGGCAGTTCATTGGTGAGCGGGCGCAGTCGGGTTCCCAGTCCGGCCCCGAGAAGGAATGCTTTGGTGATCGGCGTGCTCACGTGAGAGGGGTGGCGGTTTAGGAATTCGGTTTCAAGGTTTTGTGCGGAAGAAGAGGCTTGGAATCCGGGCGGAATCGCTTGCCGGGTCATTTTGAGGGCTAATAATCCGGCACCTTCCACCGTATGGGAGCGCCATCCGATGAAAACCAGCCTCCTTCTCGCTGCCCTGCTCACCCCCCCTTGGTGCTCGCCCTGCCCGAGGGATTTGAGATCAACACCTACGCCGAACCCTTCGAGGTGGACTATCCGACGGCCCTGACCGCCGCAGGCGACGGCACGGTTTACGTCTCGGTCGGATCACAATAGGTCTCTCGGAAAGCTCCCCGAGATGGGCAAGGTGGTGGCCTGTCGGGACACCGATGGGGACGGGAAGGCGGACAAGTTCGTGGACTTTGTGCAGAGCGTGGACAGCCCGCGGGGCGGACACTTCGTGGGGGACACCCTCTATCTCATTCACTCTCCGTTCCTGAGCTCGTTTCGGGACACCACCGGGGATGGAGTGGCCGATGAGCACAAGGTGCTGCTCGAGAATATCGGATTTGACTTACGGCATCCGCGGGGATCGGACCACACCACCAACGGTTGCCGGAAGGGGATTGATGGCTGGCTCTACATCGCGGCGGGCAGCAAGTTCATGCGGGACTACCTCATCGAATCGGTTCTCAATCCCGGCTCTGTGGTGGCCCAGGGATTCCAGACCGTAGTGCTCACCATGAAGAAGGGCAAGGGCAGGAGTCACCCCGGGTTCATCACCAGGGAACAGGATGGCATGGTGGAGGTCCGCGACATCGCGGGCACTGTCACGAACGTGAAAGCGAGCGAGATCAGATCGCGCAAGCAACTCGGAATCACCATGATACCCGCCGGGCTGACGACGGCGGAGTTTACCTCCTTGATCGAGTGCTTGGTCTCCCTGAAGGAGAAGAAGTAGGGGGTGCGATTCCCGCCGGGAGCATTCCTACCTTCTTCGGCGTCCACCCTGGCGTCCGCGATCGTTCGCGCGGTCCTCGGGAGTGAAGCCGATGATGAGGTCCATGGTGGCGGTGAGCTCGCCGGTCTTGGATCCCTGCAGCGGATTGAAGGCGACGGTGCAAAGCTCCTGTAACTTCGGCTCACCGATGGCCTTGTAGAGGAAGTCTTTGGAATTCTGTTTTTCGCCCTCGATGTAGAGTTGGGTGGTGAGCACGCGCTTGTTCTTGTGAGAGACCGCGTAGTGGATGTGCGGCGTGCGGCCGGGGTAGCTCGGCGGCTTGATGGTGCGGAAGTAGTAGCGGCCCTTGGAGTCGGTGAGGAAGCGCCCGTAGCTCTGGAAGTTCGGGTCGCGCTTGTCCTGACCGCGGGCCTTGCTGTGCAGGTAGATCCCCTGGTTGTCGACCTGCCAGATCTCGACCAGGGCGTTGCGGACGGGCTGGCTCTTGCTGTCCATGACCACGCCGCCGAGGTGGGTGACCTCTCCCACCGCGGGGGTAAGGCCGTCATTCAGGATGAGGAGATCGTTGTCGGTATCCAGCGGCATGCTGTCCGGGTAGAAGGGGCCCTCGGTGCTCTTGGGGGTCAGGGTGAGGGCTTCTGCAAAGGCACCGGGAGCGGTGAAGAGGGCGGCGGAACCCGCGAGGGCAGTGCGAAGGAAACTGCGGCGATGGCACTGGGGGCAGAATGGGTCGAAGTTCATGAGTTGTGGTTTTGGCTAGGTGATGAAACTCCGATCATGGGCAAAGGTCGCAGGTCGGAAAGCCGAAAGTGGCTGGTCGTGGCTTTAGGTCCTCAGCAGGGCATTGAGGGCCTTGCGGAAGGGGGAGGGCATGGGCAAATCGGGCAGGGCGCTCTCCGCGTGGAACAATTCGTGCGATTCCGGGTCCCGGGCAGGAATCCGGGATGGAGGGCATCGGTAGATGTGCACCGTGACGCGGTGATGCGTGATGCTGTAGTTTCGAGTGGCGAGGAGCGGAAGGTCCGCGAGCTGATCGTGTGAGCGCTCGGGGAGCTTCCAGAGTCCCCGGCGTCGTGAACCGGCTTCCTGGGCGAGCAGAACCGAGCCGTCGCGCTTGCGAACGAAGAGGACGTGTTCGGAAACTTCGACGGATTTGCGTCTTGGCTTTTTGGCAGGGAGCGGTTCGGGGTCGCGGGTCGCGCAGAAGTCCCTGGCCGGACAGTGGAGGCAATCCGGCGAGCTCGCCGAGCAGTGCGATTGCCCGAGCTCCATGAAGGCGGAGTTGAAGGTGCGGGCGTCACGGGGCGGCACAAGATCACTCGCCCAGGACCAGAGCTGATCTTGCGACGCGGTGGTCTCGATCGGTTTGCGGTAGTCGAAGAGCCTGGTGAGAACGCGCGCGATGTTGGCGTCCACGATGGGAGCGGAGCGATCGAAGGCAAAGGTGGCGACTGCGCCCGCGGTGTAGCGTCCCACGCCGGGGAGAGTCTCGAGGAGCACAGGATCGGTGGGAAACTCGCCACCGTGTTCCTCGAGGACAGCGCGCGCGGTCTTCTGGAGATTGCGGACGCGGTTGTAGTAGCCGAGTCCTTCCCAGGCGCGGAGAAGTTCTTCCTCGGTGGCGGAAGCGAGGGAAGCGAGATCGGGGAAGGTGGAGAGGAAGCGTTCGAAGCGGCGATTTTGCAGGACGGCACCGACGGTGGTCTGCTGGAGCATGATCTCTGAAACCAGGATGGGGTAGGGATCTGTGGTGCGCCGCCAGGGATAGTCAGCGCCGTGTTCGCCGAACCAGCGCAGCAGGGAATTGCGGAAGGCGCGCACGTTGCGGAGGGGATCGCGAGTGGCTACCGGCTTCAGCACGAAGAGAAGATCGGACATTGCACAAGCGAGGTCGAACCTCGAAAGTGCCCGCGGTGGCCTTGACGACGTATACCGCGGAGATTGGCGAAGGGGATGTGGCAAAACTGCGCGAAATCCTGGAGCGCGAAGGTTATGAGTTTTCGGAGAAACCCTATGCCCACTTCTCGGCCAAGCGGGGAAAGCTGAACGTGACGGTCTATGAGAAGGGACCCAAGGTGCTGGTGCAGGGCAAGGAGACGGAAGACTTCGTGAAATTCACGCTCGAGCCGGAGATTCTCGGCGAAGCGCGCCTGGGCTACGAAGAGGTCCACAATCCTGAGATGTTCGAGCCGCATTTCGGCATCGATGAGAGTGGCAAGGGCGACTATTTCGGGCCGCTCGTGATTGCCGGGGCCTATACCGACGCCGAGAGCACGCGAGCCCTGATCGATGCGGGAGTGATGGACTCCAAGCGCATCGGTTCAGCAGACCGCATTCGGGCCCTGGCCGGGACCATTCGCAAAACCCGCGGGGTGAGAGTGGCGGTGGTGGCAATCGGTCCGGAGAGTTACAATAATCTCTACAGGAGTTTCCATAACCTGAACGAGTTACTCGCGTGGGGTCATGCCAAGGTGATTGAGGAGTTGTCGGAGGTGCTCCCGGACTGCCCACGGGCCTTGAGTGACCAGTTTGCGAATCCCCGTGTCTTGCAGCGAGCGTTGGAGCGGAAGGGAGTGACGATCGAGCTGCAGCAGCGCACCAAGGGGGAGAGTGATGTTGCGGTCGCAGCGGCGTCTATTGTGGCGCGGGAGGCGTTTGTGAAGTGGATTACCCGTGCAAGTGAACAGTGGGAGGTCTCTCTGGCGCTGGGTGCGGGTCCGCCGGTTTTGGAAGCGGGTCGCACGTTCGTGAAGACGCACGGTGCGCAAGAATTGCGGAATGTCGCCAAGCTTCATTTCAAGACTACAAATCAGTTGACCTCCGGTGAATTTGAGTAAGCTATATTCCGACAGTTTTTTTCGCGTTACTATTTGCGCGCAGTGTGATGAGCATATACTTGCAAGGCAAACACATGTCTACGATTACGAAACGCGATCTGGTGGTGCGGATCAGCAATGAAACGGGTTTAACTCAGCAGCAGGTTTTTGAGGTGGTGCAGAAGACACTTAATGCAGTCACCCTCGAGCTCGCGCAGGGGAACACGGTGGTGATGCGAAATTTTGGAACGTTTGAGGTTCGTCAAACGAAGGCCAAGGTAGGACGTAATCCGAAAGACCCTGGAAAAGATGTCCCGATTCCTCCCCGAGCTGTGGTGAAGTTCAAGCCCGGCAAGGAAATGAAGGAGAAGGTGGCCCGGATTCTTCCGGTCATTCAGCAGAGAGTGGACGCCGCCGACTAGTTCGGCCCTCACCCAAGCAAGCACCGCTTATGTATTAGAGAAGAGCCCGCCGACGAATCGGCAGGCTCTCTGGGGGTTGTCGCAAGGCAAACCTACTCGAAAGGAATGCCAACCGCCCGAAATTGCTCACCCGGGATCCACGGTCCACGGTCCACGGATCCATGGTGTAGATATGGTGATAGTATTGCTGTTCCCATAGTGATCCATCCCAGCGAGTGCCTGCTGGTTCCGAAGGGGATCACTGGTGACGCGATGCTGCGGCTACAACCGCAGTGCGGCGGTGTCGTTTTCCCATTTGTGGGAATTCTTCAAAGCCCGGTGAGTTCGACCTGGGCGTGATTGTCATCGAGTTGGGTGTTTGCTAGGATGCAGGCATGGGGAAGGTCTTGATGTTGGCGATGATTCCGGTGTTGCTCGTTTCGTGTGGCGGAGGAGGACACAAGGGCTACATGACGAAGCCCTACACCATCAGGGGGGTCAGATATCAGCCCCTCTCTGTGGACCAGGCACTGAGATACGATGAGACCGGGGTCGCATCGTGGTACGACGAGAGCAGTTTCATGGGATTCAAGCGTGGCAACACCTCGCTGGGCGAGAAGGTGGGGCGCTTCGATGTCAGTGGTGCGCACAAGACGCTCCCGCTTCCCTGCCGGGTGAAGGTGACCAACCTCGAGAACGGGAAGTCACTCAAGATGCGGTTGAACGATCGGGGGCCCTTTGTGGCCGGTCGAATCATCGACGTCACTCCACGCGCAGCCAAGAAGCTCGGCTTCAAGGGCAAGGGGCTCTCGCGAGTGCGGGTGCAGTGCCTGAGCGTGGGGGACGGGAAGTACCGGAGGAAGAGGAGCAGGGGGATTCCTTTTGTGCCGTTTATTTGAGGAGGTCGAAGGTCCAACGTCCAAGGTCGAAGGACGGGAGGTCGGCTTGCCAGGCGTAGCACCGGGAAGACGGGAAGACGGGAGGTCGGGAGGTGGGAAAGTTGGGGAGTGGAGGGTCGGAAGGACGAGGGAGGGGGCTTGCGGCCATAAATCACTGGTCCGGCGGGGGGAAAGTTGTTAGGAGCAGCGCCCCTCAAACGAAATGGTCCACGAAGAGCTGAAGGAAGTGCGTGTCTTCGCCCCGGCGACGGTGGCAAATGTGGCATGTGGCTATGATGTCCTGGGCTTCGCGATCGATGCGCCCGGCGATGAAGTGGTCGCCCGTCACTCGACCAAGCCCGGATTGCGCATCGTCGAGATCACGGGCGACCACGGAAAGTTGCCCAAGGAGGTTTCCAAGAACACCGCAGGGGTTGCCGCGCAGGACCTCCTGCGTCATCTCGGCATGCTCGACCGCGGGGTGGAACTCGAGATTCACAAGCAGATGCCGTCTGGAAGCGGGCTGGGCTCCAGTGCGGCCAGTGCGGTTGCAGGAGCCTACGCGGTCAACAAGCTGATCGGCGAACCGCTCACCAAGAAGCAGCTCCTTCCCTTCGCAATGATGGGGGAGTCGAGCGCGGACGGCGCCTGGCACGCGGACAACGTGGGGCCCTGCCTTCTCGGCGGGATCGTCTTTATCCGCTCCAACCAGGAGCTCGACATCGCCCAGTTGCCGGCGCCGAAAAGGCTGTGGGTCGCGGTGGTGCATCCCGAACTTGAGATTCTCACCAAGGTGGCCCGCGAAATCCTGCCCAAGGAAGTGCCTCTCGAAAACGTGACGCAACAGGTCGGGAACCTCGGGGGCCTGCTCTGCGGGTTGATCCAGGAGGACTATGAATTGATCAGCCGCTCGATCCACGATGTGATTGCGGAGCCGCGGCGGCAGAAATTGATCCCGGATTTCTATCGTGCGAAGCGGGACGCGATGACCTCGGGGGCGCTGGGCTTCAGTATTTCCGGCGCAGGTCCGAGTGTTTTTGCGCTTTGCGAAGGCGAGGAAACGGCCCGGCGGGTGGGAGCTGAAATCTCTCGCGTCTTTTCGGAAGTGCCCATTGAGAACCAGGTTTACGTCTCCAAGATCAATCCGAATGGAGTGCACGTGATCGAAGGGTAAGCGGGAAGGAGAAGCGGAGATTAGGGACGGTTCGCTTTAAACCTCACGAGCCAGTCATCAAATAAGCTTCAACTCCAGGTTTCCAGAGATCAAATTTGGGAGTCGATGGCGCAGCGATTTTACAGCACGAACTCTCCGGGGGAGTTTGTTGATCTGAAGGAGGCCGTCCTGCGGTCGTTGCCGGCAGACAATGGACTCTACATGCCGGAGACGATTCCGGCAGTGGGCAGCGACTTTTGGCGCGAGTGGCGAGACTGGTCGTTTGCGGAGTTGGGCTACCGGATTGTGTCGCCCCTTTTTGGAGGAGCGGTTCCGGAGGACACTCTGCGCGAGATGGTGGCGGAGGCGGTGAATTTCGACGCTCCGCTGGTGGAGATCGGTGAGAAGATGCATGTGCTTGAGCTCTTCCACGGACCCTCGCTCGCCTTCAAGGACTTTGGAGCCCGCTTCATGGCACGGTTGATGGCTTGGCTCACGCGGGATGACGACCGCGAGTTGACGGTGTTGGTGGCAACCTCTGGGGACACCGGGGGAGCGGTGGCGAGCGCCTTCCACCGCGTGCCGGGGACCCGGGTGGTGGTCCTCTACCCGAGTGGCAAGGTGAGCGATCTGCAGGAAAAGCAACTCACCACCCTCGGCGAAAACGTCGTCGCCCTGGAAGTGGCGGGCACCTTTGACGATTGCCAGGGGCTGGTGAAAGCGGCCTTTCTCGATCGCGAACTGGCGGAGGCGAGGAACCTGACCTCGGCGAATTCCATCAACATCGCCCGGCTCATTCCGCAGGCGTTCTACTACTTTCACGCAGCGCGGCAGCTCCCGGAGGGGGTCCAGCCCGTCTTCGTGGTTCCGAGTGGCAACTTTGGAAATCTCACTGCAGGTCTCCTCGCAACCCTGATGGGCCTGCCGGTGAAGCAATTCATTGCGGCCACCAACGTGAACGACGTCGTGCCTGCCTACCTGGAAAGCGGGAACTACGCTCCGCGTCCGAGCACTGCGACCATTTCGAATGCGATGGATGTGGGGGCGCCCAGCAATTTTGCGCGCATGCTGGAGATTCACGACCGGCAGCACGAGCAGATGGCGAAGCGCATCGTCGGTTATCGCTTTGACGATGATCAGACGCGGGCAGCCATTCGCGAAGTGAAGGCCAGCACCAATTACGTGATCGAGCCGCACGGAGCGATTGGCTACCTGGCGGCCGAAGAGTGGAGAGTGACCCACCCGGAGGATGAGCTGGTGATCCTGGAGACCGCGCATCCCTCCAAATTCCTCGAGGTGATGGAGGAAGAGCTCGGGCAGGGAGCGATCGAGATTCCGGAGCGGCTGGCCTGCCTGGCCAACCGCGAAAAAGTGGCGGTGCCGCTGCCCGCCGAGGAAGAGGCCTTCCTGGATTGGCTGAGGGCCTCCGCCAGCTGCTAGAGGGGAGGAATAATCAGATCGTCTCCCGGCTGCACATCGGGCTTTCCTCCGGTGGGAAAGGTTCCCTTCACGGGGTTGGCGATGGCCTGACCTTCCTCGGGGTAGAGCTTGTCGACCACGAGCTGGCCGTAGATTCCTGTTTGGCGCCGAATGGCGAGAATGGTGCCGACCTGCAGGTCGTCGCGATGCACGTCAATGACGGCAAAGCCATCCTCGGCCCACTGGACAACCCGGGCCTGGAGCAAGGCCGCCCTGATGGTGGATGCGCGGGCCCGGTTTTTTCGGTCCGCCTTGATGGTGGGATTGGAAATGAGGTCCTGCTCCTGCTTGAGAACCTTGTTTTCAAGTTCGACTCCCTCGGTCTTGAGCGCCAGCTCGGCGAATTTCTGGTCCGCATCGCGAATTTCCTGTTCGAGTTTGGCGATTGCAGCCTCGTCCCCGATGGGAGGCACGTCGTCGTTGTTGGGCGGGACTGCAAAGGGGGCCGGGTTGGGAGCAGGGCTGCCACTGGAATCGAGGCCAACCGGTGCGGCGGGGGCCAGCGCGAGGGGGGTCAGGAGAGCGCCGGGGGCTGGGGCTGCGAGTTGTTGCTCCTGCACTTGGAGGGCGGCGATCTCGGCTTTGAGGCGCGCGACCTCGGCCTTGTCGGTGTGATTGTTCATCGTGCCGAAGGACAGCGCGACGGCCACCACGAGGAGGAGGCCTGTTGCTCCGAGGAGCACCGTGATCATGTTCATGGGGGTGAGCTTGCTCCAGAGTTGTGAAAAAGTCAAAATCGCAACGGATTCCTTCGCAACCACGGGGAACCGGGGCTTGCGGCGGTGGAGGTGCGCGGCTACAGGAAGGCCGATGAGCGCTCCGGAAAAGGGCTACAAAGCCACGCTGTCTCTGCCCCAGACGACATTCCCGATGCGGGGTGACCTAGTGAAGAACGAGCCTGGGCGTCTCGCCAAGTGGGAGGCCGAGGGCCTCTACCAGCGGATCGTGGCCAAGCGCCGGGCCGAGGGCGCCCCCAAGTTCATCCTCCATGACGGCCCCCCGTTCGCCAACGGCGACGTCCACATGGGGACCGCGCTGAACAAGGTCCTCAAGGACCTCGTGGTGAAATCGCGCACCATGGCCGGCTACGAGGCGCCCTTCATCCCGGGGTGGGATTGTCACGGGTTGCCCATCGAATTCAAGGTGGTGCAGGAGGCGCGCGACGAGGAGCCCGCCGAGATCCGGCGGCGCTGTGAGAAATTTGCGCGCGGTTGGATCGATACCCAGCGCGAAAGTTTTCGGCGCCTCGGCGTCTTTGGCGATTGGGAGAATCCCTACCTCACGCTCGATCCGGGCTACGAGGCGGAGATCATTCGCGTCTTTGCGGCCCTGGTGGAAAAGGGGGTGGTCTACCAAAGCCAGAAACCGGTGCAGTGGTCCTACGGCGCGCACACCGCCCTGGCGGAAGCGGAGGTGGAATACAAGGAGAAGACGAGCCCCGCGATCTGGGTGAAGCTGTCCTTCACGGCGGAGTCGGAAGAGAAGTTTCGGGAAGTGACCAAGGCGGGGGGCGACGATCCGTATCACCTTGTGATCTGGACCACCACGCCGTGGACCTTGCCGGCCAACCTGGGGGTGGCCTTGCACGCGGACTTTACTTATGTCGCGGGCCAGTTCGGCAATGAGGCCGGTGAGCGGCACAACCTCGTGATCGCCAAAGATCTTCTCGAGGAGTTTGCGGCCAAGACCGGACTCGCTCCGGTGGGAGAGGTGGTCGAGTTCAAGGGCCGCGAGGTGGAGGGGTTGGATGCCCGGCACCCCTTCCTCGATCGTTTGTCGAAGGTCATCCTCGCGCAGTTTGTGACCACCGAAACGGGCACGGGGATGGTGCACATCGCTCCCGGTCATGGCTCGGATGACTACGTGGTCGGTCGCCAGCACGGATTCGAGGTCATCTCTCCCGTCGATGATGACGGAAAGTTCACCGCCGAGGTCGGGATCGAGGACTTGGTGGGTCGGCACGTCTTCGACAGCAACGAGCGCATCATCGAGATCCTCTCCGAGCGAGGAGTGCTCCTTGCCCGGGAAGACTACAAGCACGAGTATCCGCACTGTTGGCGGTCCAAGACGCCCATCATCTTCCGGGCAGTGGAGCAGTTCTTCATCTCGTTGGACGATCTGCGCGCGACGGCCCTGGCGGAGATCGACGAGGCCGAGTGGCTGCCGCACTGGGGGCGCAACCGGATATTCGGAACGGTGGAGTCGCGACCGGACTGGTGCATCAGCCGCCAGCGGACCTGGGGGGTGCCGCTCCCCGTCTTTTTCACGCCCGAGGGCGAGGTCATTCTTGACGCGGAGCTCGTGCGCAAAGTGGCCGATCTGGTTGAAAAAGAGGGAACCAACATCTGGTTCGAGCTCGCTGAAGAGGAGTTGGTGAGCCGGTTGGGCCTGCCCGAAGGCACGAAAAAGTGCCGGGATACCCTGGACGTGTGGATCGATTCGGGGTGTAGCCACGTGGCGGTGCTCGACCGCCATCCCGAATTGCACTCTCCCGCAGATCTCTACCTCGAGGCCACCGACCAGCACCGCGGCTGGTTCCAGAGCTCGCTCATGCTGAGCGTGGGCTACCGCGGAACCGCTCCCTACAAGACGGTGATGACGCACGGGTTCGTGGTGGATCAGGACACGCGGAAAAAGACCTCCAAGAGCGATGATAAGAAGAAGGGCAAGCCGACCGACGCCTCTTACTTTTACAACAAGTACGGTGCCGACATCCTGCGCCTGTGGGTGAGCAGTGTGGACTGGCAGACCGAGGTGCCCTTCGGTGAAGATCTGTTCAAGCAGATCACCGAGCCTTATCGGCGGATTCGCAACACCCTGCGCATTCTCCTGGGCAACCTCGATGGCTTCGATCCCGCGACGGATGCAGTGACGCCCGATGACCTGACCCTGGTCGACCGCTGGATCCTCGAGCGTCTCCACGAAGTGGTGAGCGAATGCCGGCACGCCTATGAATGCTATGAATTCCGCAAGGTCTTCAGCGTGATCAACCAGTTTTGTGCGTACGACCTGAGTGCGATCTACGTCGATCTCACCAAGGATCGCCTCTACTGCGATGCGGTCGACTCGCAACGGCGGCGTGCCAGTCAAACCGCGATGAACGAGGTCTTCGATGCGCTCGTGAAGCTGCTCGCTCCGATTCTCGCATTCACTGCCGAGGAAGGATGGGAGCACGCGGGCCGGGAGGGCAGCGTGCACGAGCAGGATTTTCCGGTGCCCGACGAGCGCTTTGCGGGGCGCGAGGCGACTGGGGAAGTCAATGAACTCCTCGAGTTGCGCGGCGTGATCCAGACCGCGATCCAATCACAGGTGCAGGGTAAAGCCTTCAACAAGAGCAATGAAGCGTCGGTGGAACTCGTCCTTCCCGCGGATCATGGCGCGCGCAAGCATCTCACCGCGCGTGATTTCGCGATCGAGTTTTTCATCATCGCCGATCTGAAACTCGCCGAGGGCGGGAAAATCTCCGCGTCCGCGGTGAAGACCTCTCACCCGATGTGCCCGCGCTGCCGCCGCTACGAGCCGGTTGCCGACGAGGAAGGGTTGTGTGATCGCTGTGGGAGCGTATTGTCCGCCGTCGCCTCATGAGGACCCTTCCGCGTTTGCTTCTCATCCTCACCTTGCCGCTTTATGTCCTCGATCAGGTCACCAAGTGGCTCATCGTTTTGAGGTTTGATCCACCGCTCCCCGGGCATACGGCCTCGCAGGAGGTCTACCCGGTGATTGAGGGCTTTTTCAACATCGTGCGGGTCCACAACCAGGGGGCCGCCTTCGGACTGGGGAATGGGACGGCGTGGGCGCCCCTGGTGTTCTTTGGCATCGCGTTGATCGCCCTGGGGACGCTGGGATACTTCTGGAAGCGCGGGGCCTTCAGCAGCCTGCTGCTCCGTCTTTCGGCAGGCCTGCTCACCGCGGGGATTCTCGGAAATCTCACCGACCGCGTGGTCCAGGGGTTTTTCCTTCCGCTCTACCAGGAAGACAGCGTTCTCACGCGTCTCTCGCATGGCTACGTGGTGGATTTTCTGGATTTCAAGTTGGCGCTCTATGGAAAGCTCTTTCCGGATTCCGGGGGACATTGGCCCTCGTTCAACGTCGCGGACTCGTGTATATGCGTGGCAGCTTTTTTTCTGATTCTTTCAACGTTTCGCGGTGAGGGGGAGTCGAAGGAGAAGAAGAAGGGAGAAGCCCAGGCAAAAGCGTGATGATCCGCGGTTATCGATTGGTAGTTATGGTGGGGTTGTTCCTCACCGCGCCGCTCGGGGCCCAGATCAGTGACTCGGAGGCCCGCGCACTCGCCAAGCTGCCCGATCCACCCAGCGATCACCTGCTCGATGTGGGCGGGCTCTTTGAGCGCCATCCGGAGCGGAGGCAAATCATCTCCGAGCGCCTCCTGAAGATGGAGACCGAGCACGACTTGCCCGTCTACGTGGCCGTCTACGCGGGTCTCATCGAGAGCACCCTCTCCCGGCGGGCCCGGCTCCTCTACGACAAGTGGATCGGACCGGACCGTGACGGCCTCCTCCTGGTTTACAACACCGATACTCGTGAGCGGGAAATCGTGACGCCTCGCAACGGTCACGCCAGCCTGAAAGACGGGGAAGGCACCCTCTCGCGCCTGCCGGCTTACCAGATGATTCCCATCCTGGCGGAGCTGCGGGTCACCCTCAAGGGGGTCGAGGATCGTGTGGATTTCCTGGACCGCACCACCGAGATCCTGGTCGCCCGTCTGGATGAACTATTGCGGGAACGACCGGCCGCAACCGGTGATCGCTTCGTGCTTGGACTGGTGGCGGTCGTCCTTGTGATCGGCCTGGTGCTCACCCTGTTCGGAGTGTTTGCGAACCGGCGTTTGCGGGAGGCCGATGAGAGGGTCCGGGAGCAATTCTACTTCCCCGAGGTCACGGTGGGGGTTCGCCTGGGGGCGCCCTTCTGTGGCGGACGGCTCAGTGTGGTGGATTTTTCCAGGAATCAGAATCGCGCAGCGAAGTAACGGCGCCGTTATGCCTAATCGATCGATTGTGAAGATCATTAACTTGTCGTCGATGGTCGGAGGTCCCTAGTCTTCACCGCCTGTATCATGGAGATTTGGAAAGCGATTTTGGTGGGGATTGTCCAGGGCTTGTCGGAGTTTCTTCCGATCTCGTCCTCGGGTCATATTGCATTGACGCAGTTTTTGTTGGGAATGCGCGAGGTGGGATCACCGCCGGAAGATGATATCACCTTCGAACTCGTGCTGCACATCGGCACCTTTCTGAGTGTGGTGATCTACTTCCGCCAGCGGCTGATCAATCTCACCTTGAGCCTGTGGCAGAAGGAACGGACCGAAGAGCGCAAGATGATCTTTTGGCTCTTCATCGCCACCCTTCCAGCGACCGTGGCCTACTTTTCCTTCAAGGAGTTTTTCGAGAACGCCTACAACAACCCGGTGCTGGTCGGGGTCTTCCTCTTGCTGACTGGGCTGATACTCCTCCTGCCCAAAGTCGTCCGGGCCAAGGAAGCGGAGTTCGGGTTGAAACAGGCGCTGTGGATGGGCCTTGCGCAGGCGCTGGCAGTCCTCCCCGGAATCTCGAGAAGTGGATCGACCATTACGGCCGGACTCGTTTCGGGGGCCAAGCCGTCCAAGGCGGCGGAGTTTTCCTTTCTCATGTTCCTGCCCGCGATCGGTGGTGGAACGCTGGTCAAGGCCAAGAACCTTCTGGAGGTCGCGCAGGGCGATCACAAAATGGCCTACGCTGCGGGGTTCGTGGCCGCCTTTGTCTCGGGCTTGTTTGCGGTCTACCTGGTGCTCTCTCTTATCAAGCGCGGGAAGTTCGAATACTTCGCCTACTATTGTTTCGTTGTGGGGCTCGCTGCCATCGTCTACTTTTCGATGAAGTCCTGAGATGGCAGCGAAGAGGAAACAGGGTGCCTTTCTCATCGCCCTGATGCTCGGCGCGGGCCTGGTCTGGGTGGTTCAGAATCTGCCCGAGAAGAAACTGGGCGAGGGGGGCGAATTTGAAGCCTTTGAGAACTGCACCCTCGTGCCCGACCGGGGCAACGATGGGGACAGTTTCCACATCAGGATGTCGGATGGCAAAGTGCGCCACCTGCGGCTGTATTTCGTCGATGCTCCGGAGAGTGCGGTGAAACGCTATGACGATGGCAACACCAATATTAAGCGGCTGCGCCACCAGGGTGAATACTTTGCGGGACTCTCCCAGAAGGCAACCGTGAGGGTGGGACAGGATGCGAAGATCTGGGTGAAGAAGCTCCTCACCGAGGCCAAGTCGTTTACGGTCTTCACCCGCGGGGAGGAGGTTTACGACAGCGGTCGGATCTATGCGCTCCTCAGCGTGCAGAGCGGGGGCGGGAGACGCTGGCTGCACGAACTCCTCGTGGAGGAGGGTCTCGCGCGAATCTACACGATGGGGACCGACCTTCCCGATGGCACGACCAATGCGGACCAACTCCGCCGCCTGCACGGACTCCAAAAATCCGCGAAAGGCGCGAAGAAGGGCGCGTGGGAGTTGGCAAGCACTCCGAATCGGTCATAGTCGCGGCCTTCGCATGCTCGCCAAGCGCATAATCCCCTGCCTCGATGTCACCGGTGGTCGCGTCGTGAAAGGCGTCAATTTTGTCGACCTCCGCGATGCCGGTGATCCCGTTGATTGCGCGGTGGCCTACAACGAGCAGGAAGCCGATGAGATCGTCTTTCTCGACATCACCGCCTCCTCCGATGAGCGCGAGACGATGGTGGACGTGGTAAGCAAAACCGCCGCGCGCTGCTTTGTCCCGCTCACCGTGGGCGGGGGCATTCGCGCAGTCGAGGACATGCGGCGGATGCTCGAAGCCGGCGCTGACAAAGTGGGTGTCAACACCGCCGCCATCAACCGCCCCGAGCTGGTCGAGGAAGGGGCCAACACCTTCGGCAGCCAGTGCATCGTGGTCGCCATCGATGCCAAGCGGCAGGGACCGGGCAAGTGGGGCGTCTATACCCACGGCGGGCGCAACCCGGTGGAGGGACTCGACGCCATCGAGTGGGCCAGGGAGGTCTACAATCGCGGCGCCGGTGAAATCCTGCTCACCAGTATGGACGCCGACGGCACCAAGGACGGCTATGACATCGAACTGACCCGCGCGGTGAGTGACGCAGTCGGTATTCCCGTGATCGCCAGCGGCGGGGCAGGAACCCTCGATCACCTGGTGGAAGTCCTGCGTGATGGCAATGCCGACGCCGTGCTTGCGGCCAGCATCTTTCACTTCGGCGAATTCACGGTTCCCGAGACCAAGAACTATCTCCAGGACCACGGCATCCCGGTGCGGCCGACGGTGGGGTGAGGTGCAGCGGGAGCGAGGGCTTGAGACGGAAAATCCTCACCTCCCTCGAGATTGCCCCTCTTCAACAGGTCTACCGAGCGGTAGGGGAGGCCCTTCCGAGGGAGCGCGAAGCTTCCCAGAGTTATTAAATATATATTAACATTGAAGATTCCTGTAATTATTATAGGTCTAGGTGTGGAGAGCCGCGTTTGGCCCTGTGCCCGACGCTGCCAAACACCCCTGCAACTATGAAAAAGACGATCGCATTGGTCGGCGCGCTGGCGTCGATGACCAGCGCAGCTGCCGCAGAACTTGGTGGCGAAGCGCACGCAGGATATGCCACGCAGTATATCTTTCGCGGACAGGACCTCGGGAACAACTTGTTCTACGGAGGGTTTGACGGGACCTACAGTGGTCTCTTTGGGATGAAGAATCTCTCGGCGAATGCCGGAGTGTGGGGAGGGAAGTTTGAGTTCTCCCCGGCGGGCGGACCGGAGGTTGACTATGAAGTCGATTTCTTTGGATCGTTGGGCTACGACTTCGGAAAACTCCATGCGGAGGCGGGCTACACCTACTATTTCTTTGACGTCGATGATCTGGATTCCCAGGAGGCCTTTTTCTCGCTCTCCAGCTTCTGCGAGAAGTTGGAGATGCACTTCGCGGTGACCTACTTTCTGGACATCCGGGATCAGGACAACGGAGGCTATCTCGAGGGTACAGTTTCGCGGAGCTTCGAGCTGAACGAGAAGCTCTCTCTTGATCTGGAACTCCTCGCCGCTTACCTGATCGAGGAGTCCGAATTCAGTCACCTTGGTGCGACCGTGGCGCTGCCCTTCCGGCTGAATGACGCCTTCACGGTGAGCCCCTACGTGGCGGCCACCATCGAGCTCGCGGGTCTCAAGGTCGTTTCGCCCAGCAATGCCCAGAACGAGTACATTGCCGGGGTGAGCGTTTCCGCCGGATTCTAACAGTTCCTTCCCAGCTACAAACAGGCGCGGCCCGGATCAGGAATCCGGGCCGCTTCTTGGATGGATAATGTGGGGGCGGGCGGTGGGGGGAAGTTCCAATTAATCTCAACTTCAGGACCAACGTTCAGATCCCAAGGTCCACCTTGTGATTTGATTTCTGAAGTTGGAGTTTGAACTTATTTGGAGCTTGTTGGTTGGAGCTTTTCCCGACGCTCCACTATTCCAGATAAACTCTCTGCACGCGGGGTGTGATGCTGGTGAAGACTTCCCACGCGATGCTACCCGCCTTTTCCGCAGTCTCGCTGACGGGAATGTTTGGTCCGAAGAGTTCGACCTCGTCGCCAGGTTCACAGCCGGGGTGATCGGTGACATCGGCCATCACCTGGTCCATCGTCACGCGACCGAGAAGGGGGGCGCGGTGTCCGCGGATGAAGACGTCGGGGGCATGATTGGAGAGGGCGCGGGGATAGCCGTCGCCGTAGCCGATTCCGATTGTGGCGACGCGGGTCGGGCGCTCTGTGACGAAGGTCCGTCCGTAGGAGATTCCGTGACCGGCCGGCAGGTCACGGATCACGGAGATGCGTGACTTGAGAGTCATGACGGTGCGCAGATTATCCTGGCGTCCGGCGAGGGGCGACACTCCATAGAGCAGCAGGCCCGGGCGGACCAGGTTGGTGGTGCGCGAGGTGTAGCCCAGGAGGCCGGCCGAGTTGGCGAGGTGGACGAATTCGAAAGTCTCCTTCTGGGGGAGGGACTCGACCAGCGAGTCGAAGAGTTCAAACTGCGCGCGGGTGAATTCGGGATCTTCGTCGGCAGAGGGCAGGTGCGAACCGAGTCCGGTGACGGTAATCCCGGCCAGCGACTGGATCTCATCAAGAGCCGCAGCGGCGTTGCCCGGGAGAATGCCTCCGCGGCCCATCCCGGTGTCGACGGTCAAGTGGGCGCTGAGCCCGCGGCCATTCTTCTGCGAGATCCGCGAGAAATGCCGCGCTTCCTCGAGTGAGTTGAGGCAGGGAACCCACCCTTGGGCCACCACTTCTTCACGTTCTTCCGGAAAGGTGGCGCCGAGAAGGTAGATCGGAGTGGTGATCCCCGCCTCTGCGAGACGCCGCGCTTCTCCGACATTGGCGACCCCGAAGAAGGCGATCCCCTCGCGGTCGAGGCATTGTGCCATCGGTTCGAGTCCGTGACCGTAAGCGCCCGCCTTCACCACCGCCATCACGCGCTGACCGCTGATCTCGCGCGCAATGGCGAGATTGTGCCGGAGGGCGGCGAGATCGATCTCGGCCCAGGCGCGAGGGGGGCTGGCAGGAGCGTTGCTCACGGGTGCGATGTTAGACCAGATTTCGGAGGATAGGGACATCGAGAAATTGCATCAGGGGTGGGAGGCACCGGGTTCAGCTTTTCATTCAAGGAGAGGACACTAGGGTGCGGCCATGGACATCGAGGTCAGTGACTACGAGAAGCTGGGCCGCTTCTATCTCGGTCGGGAGTACGACGTGAAGAAGGGTGAGCTGGAAGAGGAATTGGTTCTCTACGACTCAAGGGATCTGGTGACCCACGGGGTGGTTCTGGGCATGACGGGCTCTGGAAAAACAGGCCTTTGCATCGCGCTGCTCGAGGAAGCGGCCTTGGACAACATTCCAGCCCTGGTGATCGATCCCAAGGGCGACATCTCGAATATCCTCCTCACTTTTCCCGAGTTTCGAGGAGAGGATTTTCGCCCCTGGATCAATGAGGACGACGCCCGCAAGGAGGGCGCCAGTGCGGACGAATACGCTGCCAGGACGGCCGCGATGTGGAAGGACGGGATCGCACAGTGGGGTCAGAGTCCGGAGCGCGTGCAACAATTTCGCGACAAGGCCGACGTGACGATCTTCACCCCCGGCAGCAAGGCTGGAATCCCGGTCTCCATCCTGAGTTCGCTGGAGGTCCCGCCCTTCGAGGTGCTCGACGATGGAGAGCTCCTGGGTGACCGCGTCGAGAGCACGGTCTCCTCGCTCCTCTCCCTCGTGGGTGTCGACGCCGATCCGATCCAGAGTTCCGAAGCGGTCCTTCTCGCTTCAATCTTCAATCACTGCTGGTCTTCGGGGCAGAGCCTGTCGCTCGAGTCCCTCATCCGCCACATCCAGAAGCCGCCCTTCGGCAAGGTCGGAGTGATCGACTTGGAGTCCTTCATGAGCTCCAAGACCCGCCAGAGCCTCGCGTTGCGCTTCAACAACCTGCTGGCCAGTCCGAGTTTTTCGACCTGGCTGGAGGGACCACCGCTCGACATCCAGCGCATGATGTACACCCCCGAGGGCAAGCCGCGCATCTCCGTCTTTTCGATTGCGCATCTCAGCGATACCGAGCGCATGTTCTTCGTCTCCCTCCTCCTCAACCAGACCCTGGCGTGGATGCGCTCGCAGAGCGGGACCACCAGCCTGCGGGCCCTGCTCTACATGGATGAGATCTTCGGCTATCTTCCGCCCACTGCCAACCCTCCAAGCAAGAAGCCGCTCATGACCATCCTCAAGCAGGGGCGCGCCTTTGGATTGGGAACCTTGCTCGCCACGCAGAATCCGGTCGATCTCGACTACAAGGCGCTTTCCAACACGGGGACCTGGTTCCTCGGCCGCCTGCAGACCGAGCGCGACCAGATGCGGGTCCTGGACGGTCTGGAAGGAGCGGCCGCGGAGGGCGGAGAGAAGTTCGACAAGAAGGAGATGGAGCAGCTCCTGGCCGGCCTGGATAGTCGCGTCTTTCTCATGAACAACGTGCACGAAGACGCGCCGGTGGTCTTTCACGTGCGCTGGGTGATGAGCTACCTGCGCGGTCCCCTCACCCGCACCCAGATCAAGACCTTGATGGATCCCAAGCGGGACCAGTTCACCGCCTCGCCCGCAGCCAGACCTTCTGCCCCGGCAAACCCCATGGCGATGTCGACCACTGCGCCGGCGGCGGGCAATCCGGACGAGCGCCCCATCGTGGGCAAGGGCGTGGAGGAGCGCTTTGTTCCCTTTGCGGGAGAAGCGGAGGGTGTGGAGTATCGCCCGGCCCTCTTGCGCCAGGCCACCGTGCACTTCAGCTCGTCCAAGGCGAAGCTCGACGGTTCACGCACCGTGCGCTTCGTGAATCCAGTCCAAGAGGGCGGGATTGATTGGGAGAAGGAACACGACTGCACCGTGCCCCTGAAGGCCCTGGGGGATGACCCGCGCCAGGGGGCGCGCTTCGCCGACTTGCCGGGCTATGCGATGAATGCCGACAACTACAAGGTGGTGGAGGACGAATTCGAAGACTGGGTCTACCGCCACGAACGGGTCGAGCTGTTCCACAGCCCACTCTTCAAGGCGTACTCCCACCTCGCGGAAGGGGAGGGGGACTTCCGCTCACGGCTCACCCTGGCAGCGCGCGAAGCGCGGGACGAGGCGGTGGAGAAGATGCGCGATAAGTACGAGAGAAAACTAAGGACCAAGGCGGATCAACTCGAGCGGGCCGAGTTGGCAATCGACAGGGAGCAGGCCGAATCCACCAGTGCGACCTGGCAGGTCGGGGCCTCGGTGATTGGCGGGATCCTGGGTGGTCTCCTCGGCGGCCGCAGATCGCGCAGGAGCGTGGTGAGCCAGGGGACGCGGGCCTACAAGCAACGCAGTGATGTGGTGCGGGCCAGGAAAAAGGCGCGGGGATTGGAGAAGGACATTGCGGAACTTGAAGCGGAGCTGCGTGAGGAAATCGACGAGCTCACAGCACGCTATGATCCGGACCAGGCCAAACTCGAGACCCTTTCGGTGAAGCCCTACAAGAAGGACATTGATGTCGAGCTGGTCGCGCTCTTGTGGCTGCCCTTCGATGAGCGCGGGGAGAAGGCCTGGTGACCGGTCCGGCTTGAAGGCTTAGACTGATTGCCCATTAGCGTCAAACTTAGGGAGCAAAGGGGCGAAAAAGCTCAGAAAAAGCTTGCCTTAGACGAGTGGTCGGCAGGCTTGGTATGTTCAAAGCCAAGTCGCTGAAATCAGCTCCTGCCGCCACTCTGCAAGCCATGATGGGTTCTTTGGAACC
>JAYGGC010000073.1:0-27349 GCA_046581525.1 Roseibacillus sp.
CAGTGGATCCTCGAAAAGGAGAGCAGGATTCAAATCGAGCGCAGCCACAAGGGAATCAGCCATGAAGAAGGGATTATTCGTCCAGCCACCAGCGCATGTCTCGGTCTCGCCATCGTGCTCAAGACTGGCCTATTCAAAGAAGAGTCCGTAGGTGTTTCCGAGGAGATCCTGCTACAGCGCCTGGCTAAATTGATCGGGGGTCTGGCTACTCAACATACAGTCAATGGGGGAACATGGGGACATCACTGGCAGTCGTCATTGTGGTGCGCCCAGCTCAGCCGAGCCGCCTGGTTGATCTGGGAGCAATTGGATCGGGAGACCAGGACGAAGCTCTGCAGAATCATAGTGTCGGAGGCGGAGAGGCACCTCCGGGACAATCATGCGCTCCAGTATTGGAACGGCAAGGGCGGCGACAGCAAAGCCGAAGAGCACTCCTGGGATTCCATGATTCTGCAGCAGGCCGTCGTCATGATGCCAGGACACAAGCGGGTAAGGCGATGGAAAGAAGCCTGCAGCAAGCTCATGATCAGTGCCCACTCCCGCAAGTCGGATATCTCTCGAACAGACTTGGCACTCGACGGCAAGACCCCCCGGGATTGGCTGGAGGGTTACAACCTGATGGAGGATGGTACTCTCAAGAACCATGACCGGATCCACAATGATTACATGGTCGCGATGGGACATTTGCAAATGCAGGGCTTCCTCGCCTGCTCCCTGGCGGGCACGGCCGTCCCCGAGACAACCGATTTCAACTTCGCCGTGATCTACAGAGCGCTCGTCATTCGTAAATTCAGCTCACCCCCGTACAAGCCCCCCGGTGGAACCATGTACATTCCCGGGGTGCCTCACAACTATTACCCGGAGGGGACCGACTGGAGCACATTTGACTTCTGCCAGTTTCTCCTCATGGATACCTACGCCCACGTCCTCCAATACGACCGGACATTGCCCCACAAGGCAGTTGATTGGATGACGGTCCGAGCTGAAGCGATCCTGCGGATGCAAAGCCGCCACAGCGATGGCCATCTCTACGCTCCGGGTGAGTATGACAACTATCGTGGCGCGGAACAAATGGCTCTCTGGCACCTAGGCGACACATATCTGATCCAATGGCTGGCAGACCAAAACAAGCTCTCCGCCAAAGGCAACTGGCGTCAGTAGCTTTCAGCCGAGCACCAGCCGCAGCTTCGCCACCCCCCTACCGGACCATGGCACCCGAGTCTACTTCTTCAACTTCGCGTAGACAAACAACGCCCCCCACTCCCTCTTCCGCGCACTCCCCGGTGCCGGATCGAAGAATGCCTCGAGATCGTAGACACCCTTCTTCAGTTCCATTTCGACCACTGCGGATTCGTCCTGGGACTTCAACTTCACGAAGCGCTCCACTCCTCCCGCAATCACGGTGGCCTTGATCGCTTGCAGCGATTTGGGCGCTTCGCGGGGATAGTGACGTAGTTCGAACAGGTAAACACCGTCACGCGCGAACTCGACCTTCCATCCGCCCCTGGCCTTGTGCTCGGGCATGTGGAGCTGATGCCAGGGCTTTCCCCCGCGATACCAGTCCATCGCGTTGAGTCGGCTCTCCGGTGCCCTGGGATGACCCAACACGAACCAGGAAAGCAGTTCCTCGTCCGGCGGCAGCGAGTTCCAGAACTTCTCGTAGCTCGCCGTCAACTCCTTCACCACTCCGGGATGCTGATCCGCAATGTTGGCCTTTTGACCGGGATCCGCCTGTGCATCGAACAGGGATTTCCCTTCCAGCAAACGCCAGCGCTGGGTTTTGACCGAGGCGTTCTTCCACTTGGATCGCGTCCTCCCGCGTGGACACTGCACGATCAAACTGCGTTCGTCGTTCCACTTGGGCTGACCTGCAAGGAGAGGCTTCAGGCTCCGGCCGTCGAGATTGTCCGGAAGTTGCACCCCGCAGAGATCGAGAATGGTGGGCACCATGTCCACCATGCCACTCAAGGCAGTCGAGCGATGCGCCTTCCCCTTGGTGAGCGACGGATAGCGCATCATGCAAAAGACCTGGTGATACTCGTCGTAGGCCAACTCCTTGTGCACCCGCTCCCGACGGGTCCCTTGATCGGTGGCAACAATCACGAGGGTGCTTTCGACCAACTTCAAGCGCTCCAGTTGATCAAGAATCCTTCCCACGTTCTCGTCGATGTTCTCGATCATGGAGTAGAGCGCGAGGTCGTTCTTCGGGAATTCGCCACCACGCTCGGTGATCTTGCGGGCCGCTTCCGGATGAGATTGCCAGGGCCGGTGGGTGGCGGGCGTGGAGACGAAACAGAAGAATGGCTTGTCGCGGTCCTGCTCGATGAACTTCATCGCCTGTCCGAAGAGCACATCGCTTGAGAATCCCTGCGATTTCTCGAACTTGCCATTGTGGTAATAGGTCGCGTCGAGGTGGCTGTTGCCGAAGTAGTCCTCGAGTTGGCCGATGCCGCCACCCCCGTGCGAAAACACCTCCTGGAATCCGCGATCCTCCGGCCGGTAGGGATAGGCGTAGCCGAGGTGCCACTTCCCAAAGACGGCCGTGCGGTAACCCTTCGCGCCCAGAAGGTCCGCGATGGTCTTCTCGTTCTTGTGCAGGATCGAGACCCCGCCGATCGTGTTGTGAATCCCGGCGCGCATCGCATAGCGGCCGGTGAGCATGAGCGCACGACTCGGGGAGCAAAATGGAGGGGCGTGGAAATTGACGAAGTCGACGCCCTCCTTCGCGAAGGCGTCGATGCGTGGAGTCCGCACGTGAGGATGACCGTGACAGCTCAGTTCGTGGAAGCTCTGATTGTCGGTCAGAATGAGGAGCACATTGGGGCTCTTCGCCCCGGCATCGGCTGCAAGCACTCCGGCGAGCAGGACCAGGGCAGATCGAACAGCAATCATGTCCGTACGCTACAAATCATCGACCGGTAAGCACACAAAAAAGGCTCCCTCACCAGGGAGCCTATTTGTCATCCCACTTCGCAAGGGTCGGGCTATTCCTTGTCCTTCCCCGCAATCGAGAGGATCGCGACCTCAAAGATGAGGGTGGCATTGGGACCGATATCGCGACCAGCTCCCTGCTCCCCGTAGGCGAGCTTGGAAGGAATGACGAGCCTCCACTTCGAACCGGTGGGCATGAGCTGAAGCGCCTCGGTCCAGCCGGCGATGACGCCATTGACCGGGAAGGTCGCTGGCTCGTTGCGCTCTCTCGAACTGTCGAATACCGTTCCGTCAATCAGGGTGCCGTGGTAGTGAACGGACACCGTGTCAAGCGAAGTGGGCTTGGCACCCTTGCCCGCGGTGAGCACTTCGTACTGCAGGCCGGACTCGGTCACCGTCACGCCTTCGCGCTTCTTGTTGTCATCGAGAAACTTCTGACCTGCCGCAACATTCGCCAGTGCGCCGGCCGCCGCTTTGGCCTCCATTTTCTTCTGCATATTCCCTTGAAAATCATTCATGAGTTTCCGCCCATCCGCTTCGGAAATCCTGGACTCCTTGCCAGCCAACGCCTCGCGCAGTCCGGCGACCAGATTCTCGATGTTCAATTCGAGTTCGTCTCCGCGAATCGATTCGCCGATGTTTCGGCCAATGACGTAGGATACCCTATCCATTTCAGTCTCCAACTTGGGTTCTTGCGCGATTGCCCCGGGAAGCAGGGATCCTAAGAGCAAACAGGCAGCAATGGTTTGTTTACGCATGGCGGGCAGCCATAAACTCGCGGATCTCAAAGTCAACCCATTCTGGGCCGGAAGCATTGAAACCCCCGCGGATTCATCGATACTCCAAGCCATGAAGAGCCTCATCCTCTCCTGCAGCCTGAGCGAAGAGAGCAAGAGCCGCAAAATGGCGGAGGAACTGGAGCGTTTTTGGAGAGACCAAAACAACGTCGACTTGGAGGTTCTCGACTTGCGGGATCTCGCCCTTCCCCCTTGCGACGGCGGAAGCGCCTACGATCACCCCGCCACCAGGAAACTCGAGGCCGCGCTCTCCGCGGCCGACGCCGTGGTCTTTGCCGTCCCGATTTACAATTACGACGTCAACGCCGCTGCGAAAAACGTGATCGAACTGGCCGGACGCCATCTCACGGACAAGGTGGCTGGGTTCCTGTGCTCGGCAGGGGGACACTGGAGCTACATGGCCGTCATGACGGTCGCCAACAGCCTGATGCTCGACTTCCGCACCGTGATCGTCCCTCGATTCGTCTATGCGGGCGGCGATGAAATCCGGGAGGGCGAGGACCTGAGCGAACCGATCCGTGAGCGCCTTGCCAAGTTCGGCGTCGAATTCCAGAAGCTGGCGCGTGCAGTGCACCAAGCGTAGAATATGGGTCGATGAGAGAGGGAACTCAGCTCACCCGACGCGATCTGCTCCGGCGATCGTCGCTCGGTTTCGGAGCTCTCGCTTGCAGCGCCCTCATGGATCGGGCAGGCGCAACCCGTGGCACCATCGAGCGGCACTCCGCCGCCCGCGCCCGCAGCGTGATCTTCCTCTTCATGGAAGGCGGCGTCTCGCAAGTAGACTCCTTCGACTACAAGCCCATGCTGGCAAAGCACCACGGGCAGGATCCGCGCAAAGCGATCGGCAAACTCGAGAAAACGCAGTTCGAAGCGGTGGGCAAGGTCCTCAAGTCGCCCTGGGAATTCAAGCAACGCGGACAATGCGGGGCGTGGGTCAGCGACCTCTTTCCACACATCGCAGCGATGGCGGACGAACTCTGCATCGTGAACTCGATGACCTCCCGCTTTCCCGAACACACCAGCGCGAACTACTTCCTGCACAACGGCAGCGGACTGCAGGGGCGCCCGAGTGTCGGGGCCTGGGCCGCCTATGGCCTGGGCAGCGACAACGAGAACCTGCCCGGCTACATCGTGCTCAATGGCGGCCAGATCCCATCGGGGGGACTGGATTGCTTCTCCAACGGCTTTCTCCCCGCCACCACGCGCGGCAATCTTCTCAACGCCATCGGCTCCCCGCTCGCCAATGTCACCCCAAACGAAAAGGCGGCGCGCTCGCAGGACTTGAAGCGCAGCCTCGTCGACCGGCTCAACCGCGGCGCCTCACAGATCTCCAGCGAACTGGAAGCCGCGATTGCAAACTATGAACTGGCGGCGCGCATGCAATTGACGGTGCCCGAAGTGATGTCGCTCGACGACGAGTCAGAGGCCACCAGAAGGATGTACGGCGTTGACGCCAAGTACATCCATACGCAAACCTACGCGCGGCAGTGCATCATTGCCCGCCGCCTGGTGGAGCGCGGGGTGCGCTTCGTCGAACTGACCATCCCGATGGTGGACGGCTACCAGCGCTGGGATGCCCACAACAACCTGGTCAAAAACCACCGCGACAACGCCAAGGCGGTCGACCAGCCCATCGCGGCCCTCCTGCGGGATCTGAAAGCGCGCGGGATGTTGGAGGACACCCTCGTGCTGTGGTCCGGAGAGTTCGGACGCACGCCGTTCGCCCAGGGGGGCGCGGGCCGCGACCACAACGAGTACGGCTTCAGCCTCTGGATGGCGGGGGGAGGCGTCAAGCCGGGCATCCGCTACGGCGCCACCGACCAATGGGGCTACAAGGCGGTCGAAAATCCCCTGGAGATCCACGACCTGCACGCCACCATGCTCCACCTCCTCGGCGTGGATCACAAGAAGTTCACCTACCGCTTCAGCGGACGTGACATCCGGCTTACCGATGTCCACGGCCACGTGGTAGAGGAGATCCTGGCGTGAGGTGGTCTCCAGCCCTCGCTACTCTGCTTTGCGCACGAGGGTGATCTCGCCACCCTCATCGTTGTCCGCCCTCTTCATCCCGACCACCAATTGCTTGTTGTCCACGATCTTGTGGGTGATCTTCAAGAGGGTCTCCTTCTTTTCGCTGTCGATGACCGTGAGGGTGAGAGTGGCCACGTCGTTTTCTTCCGCCCACTTGCCCTGTCCGGATCCACCTTTGTCATCGTGAGTGGTGTGGATGACCTCACCGGTCCTGGGATCGAGGCCAATCAACGCTTCGGATGTGCGGTTGGGAGTCTTCACGCTCATGCCGAGGGCATGGTCCTTGACGCGCCAGGTGTAGGTCACCGTGATTTGGTCCCCGTTCGAATCCGGGTCGACCCAGGTTCCGATCAGAGCGCCGAGCCCCACTTCTTCGAGCTTCTCGGCAAGGGTGTCGGCACCAGCGGCGGGAACGAGGGTGAATGCCGCGAGCGAACAAAGTGCGGTCAGGAGGGAACACGTTTTCATGGCAGGAACGGGGATTGGTTTTGGAATTACTTGGAAAGGTGTTTCTCACAGAACTTCAGCTGGCGGCCAAGCATTTCCTTGTGATTTTTCACCGCCGCAAGCTTGTTGCGGCCAAGACTGAGGGCCTCACAGGGAATTCCCAACTCGCGGGCTTTGTCGCGAATCTTCAAGGCTTCCGCGGGATTGTGAATGCGGTCATTCTCCGCGGCATCGCTGAAGAGAAAGAGAGGAGCCTCGCCTTTCTCCATATAGCGCAAGGCAAAGTCCTTGGTTCCGATCGGCTGCATGTGACTGACGACCACGGCGGGCCGGGAACTGAGGCGCGCCACCTTATCCTTGGCGTTGGAATCCGCAAAGTCGTCATGATATCCCAGCGCTTCGCTGATGAGGGCACCCGCCGAAACGCCGCCACAACAGAGACGGGCCGGATCGATGTTCCACTCCTCGGCCTTCGAGCGCACGAACTGCACCGCGCGGGCGCAATGAATCACGATGTCCATGTAGTCGATGCCTGCACCCTTGTTCAGGAAAGGATAGTTGCAACTCACCACTGCATAGCCCGCCTCCTGGTAGGCTTCGCGCATCCAAGCGCTCGCGCCGCCATCCAATTTCTTATCACCCTGGCGAAACCCGCCACCGTGAAACCAGACAAACACCGGGGTGGGCTTGCCCTTTGATTTCGCGGGCCAGTAATCGAGCACGTTTCGCTCGTGCTTGGTGTCGTACTTCAGGTTGCGCTGAGGTTCGGCCACCACCGTCGCTGCTGTGATGGTTGCGCCCACAAGTCCACCCACAATCATGCGCAAGGGAAAAGTCATGACCCGCAAATACAAGACCGCTGCAGGCCCTCAAGTAGAATCCTGCGAATCTGGAGCCTCCCCGTCCGCGCGAAATCGCCGCGCGCGCCAGATACTGGCAAGGAAACTGCCGATCAAACAATGATAGAGAGCCGAGATTGCGCAGGGCGCCGCCGCCAGGGCACTGAAATGCCTGGTCGCCAACGCCACCCCCAGCCCGGAGTTCTGCATCCCAACCTCGATGCACACGGTCCTGCATTCCCGCTCCCCGAGACCGAAGATCCTGGCCCAGAAGTAGCCCAGGAGGAATCCCGCCACGTGCACGAGGAACACGGCGATGAAGAGAACCCCAAAGTGCTTTGCAATGTCCTCCTTGTTTCCCCCGACGATGGCCCCGACGATAATCACGATGACAAGGATCGAGACGAGGGGTGAAACCTCGCGCACGGCCCGAAGCCGCTCTCCCAGACCACTATTCAAAAAGACTCCCAGCAAGACCGGAATCAGAACGATGACGACCATCGTCAACACCATGTCTCCGGCCGGAACTTCGAAGGACAACTCGATGCTGGCGTATCCCTTGGTGAGATACGGCGTGAGTACGATCGCCAGGAGGGTGGAACACATCGTCATCAGAACACTGAGCGCAACATTCGCCCGCGCGAGATAACTCACCACGTTGGAGGCGGTCCCTCCGGGGCAACAGCTGACGAGGATCACCCCCAACGCCAGCTGTTCCTCCAATCGGAAGGCACTGGCAATTCCCCACCCGATGAACGGCATCAACAGGAATTGGCCCACGATTCCGATGAGAGCAGCCTTCGGCATGGCGAGAGCGGATCGCAAATCGGAAAGACTCAACGTCAATCCCATTCCAAGCATGATGATCCCCAGGCCGAGATGAATGAGATTGAATGGTGTCCCCGCCACCTTCGCTCCGGCCCAGGTAAAGAGCCCGGGAACGAACCACGCCAGGGCCGTGCCCAGCACAGTCCAAAGCCAGAAGAGATTCGCAACCGTTCGGGTCCACCCCATGGGCGCGGAGCCTCTGACAATCGCGCTGCGGCGTCACGGATTTCTTTCCCCGGGCGCCGGTCCCACGATGCGATCCGGGGGCGTGCTCGTTTCACCCCCGGAGATCGCCCGGGACATGCGCGGCCTGTCGCAACACCCTCCACCCGCCAGACCCTGCGCATTCGCCATGAGGGTGAGCAATACCCGTGGAGGGAATCTCATGCACATTTTTGTGATAGGGATCCCCCCTCTTGCGTCTATCACCAATAGGAGCGGTTACTCGTAGCCGTTTCCCATCCCCCTTCCCGGCTAATCACAAGTTCCCGCAGGCAATCCAATCTACGGGACGCCGGGAGGGAGGGCTTTTCTTGCCCGGGGTCCATGGTGGGCGGGGGAGGTCAATCATGAGTCCGCCGCTACCCATTGATCCTGGGCCGCTCCCGAACCGCCTGGGTGCATCCGCTTGCAATATGCAGCCCCACCTGTAAGAATTGGCGATGCCCCCCCGCGTCCGCGATCCCAAACGCACACGCAGGAAGGTCCTTGAGGCAGGCTACAACGAGTTTTATCGCAACGGCTTCCGAGGGGGCAGCTTGAACCGCATCGTGGCAGCCGCGGGGATCACCAAGGGCGCTCTTTTCCATCACTTCTCCGGGAAAAATGAAGTGGGCTATGCGGTGTTGGAAGAGTTCCTCGCCCCCGCCGTGCATCACTGGTGGGTGGAGCCGCTTCGAGAAACGGACGACCCCGTTCCCGTCCTGCAGCGCATCCTGCGGCGCTTCCTGAAGACGATCGAGGATGAGAACCCCGAGGCAGGCTTCGTCTTCAACGGCTGCCCGATCTGCAACTTCGCGGTGGAAATGTCTCCCCTCGACGAGGGATTCCGCGAGCGCCTTGCGAAGATTTACGGCGGATGGCGCGAGGCCATCACGGAGGCCCTGCGTCGGGGTCAGCAGGCCGGAAAGGTGCATGCCGAGATCAAGCCCGCAGAAGAGTCTGCCTTCCTCGTCGCCGCCCTGACCGGAACCTCCGCCACCGGCAAGGTCGACCAACAGATCGCTCTCTTCCGAAACTGCCTTCGGGTTGCCCAGCGACACGTGGATACCCTCCGGCCCTGAGTGGCGGCACCCGAGCACGACCAGCTCGGCAGCCTCCGGATTCCCTTAAGAAAACCCGGAATTTCGGAGCTTTGTACCCAGTGGCCCCCGGTTCTCGTCGAGTTCTGGAGGCCTGGAGTAAGGCCGCTGGTGCGGGCCGGAAGCAGGATCGCGATGCCGAGGCACATCGTGGCGCAGGGAATGCTGAAGAGAAGAATCATGGCGAAGTAGGGATCGCCTCCATAGTGGAGCGATTCCATGATCTCACCAGTGGGCTCGACCATATTGACGACACTCCAGACGGCCCCGGTCAGCATCGCGATCCTTCCCAGAACTATGGCGGCGAGCGCAAAGAATCTCCTCCCCATCACGAAGCCTTCCTCGGGTCCCAACCCCCGAGCTTGCACACCCGGCGGAAGTGTTTTCCTTCCACCGGGGTGATCGAAAGCCGGTTGCCTTTGCGCAATACCACCATCCCTTCCAGTTTCTCGTCCTCCTTCATGGTGGGGAGACTCACCGCCTTGGCAAATTCCGCCACAAACTCGAAATCAACCAGGATCCAACGCGGGTTGTCCTCCGACGACTTCTCGTCGTAATACTTCGAACTCTTGTTGAACTGGGTATGGTCGGGATAGGGCTCGCTCGCCACCCGGGCAATCCCGACCACCCCGAGCACCTCACAGTTTGAGTGATAGTAGAGCACGAGATCCCCGATTTTCATCTCGTCCCGCATCATGTTCCGGGCCTGGTAGTTTCGCACCCCGTCCCATTCCGCCTTCTTTTCCTTCTTCAATTGCTTGATCCCATAGACGTGGGGCTCGGACTTGATCAGCCAGTATTTCACGGGGCCTGTGTAGCGGTTATCAGTTCCCTGTTTAAAGTTTAAAGTTCCATCTTCGCCTTCTCTCCATCCTCCCACGACCTGGCCGAGAATCACCGAAGGCTAGAAGAGCTCCCCCTGCCCCGGCAAGACGCGGCGAAAGTGATCCGTCCGAAGCGCCGAGGGTCCGCTCTTCAATCCGACCCGCCGAGCCGTGACATTGAAGATCTGCCTTAGTTGTTCAGCGAGAGCTCCCACCCCCCGCATGCGTTCGCGGGGGGTGGTGCTGTTCAACTCACCTCCGTGCGTTTCGCGGATGCGGGCGAGGACCTTGTCCTTGCGCTCGGGAAAGTGACGCTCCAACCAGTTCTCAAACACGGGTCCGACCGCGCCGGGCAGCCGCACCATGGTGTAGAAGGCAAAGGTCGCTCCGGCCTTCGCGGCAGCTTCGAGAATCCTGGGCAACTCGTGATCATTCAGGCCCGGGATGATGGGAGCCGCGCTCACCCCGACCGGGACGCCGGCCTCCGCCAGCCTGCCAATCGCCTTCAATCGTGAGCGAGGCGAAGACGCCCGGGGTTCGAGAATGCGGGCGAGCTTGGGATCGAGCGAGGTGATTGAGGAGAACACCGCAACCGCGCCGAACTTGGCGAGTTCTCCAAGATGATCGAGATCGCGGGTCACCAGGTCGTTCTTGGTGATGACCACCACCGGATTGCGAAAGCGCGCCAAGACCTCGAGACAGGCGCGTGTGATCTTGAGTTTGCGCTCCACCGGCTGATAGGAATCGGTGGCTCCGGACATGACGAGCACCTTGCACCGGTAGCGAGGCGAAGAGAGTTGCTTCTCCAACAACTCGGCCGCGCGCTCCTTCACCAAGATCTTCGATTCAAAATCGATCCCCGCGGAGTAACCGAGATACTCGTGGTAGGTGCGTGCATAACAATAGGCACAACCGTGTTCGCATCCGCGATAGGGATTGATGCTGGCTTCGAAGGAGAGGTCCTCGGAGTTGTTCTTCGAGAGGATCGACTGCGTATCGTCCCGAAAAAACTCGGTCGGATACTCGCGCTCCGCCAGTTCCTCCGGCTCGAAGTCGAGATGGAACGCATCAAAGCGATTGTCGGGGTTCACCGCACTCCCACGCCCGCGAGGTCCTGCTGGGGTCATCATGTTCTTATGAACAGTTCTTCGCCTGGAGTCAATTCGGAAGCCGACAAAGTCTCCGCTCTTGGTTGCCGGATTGAGCCCCGTGCCCCTACCCGACCGTCACCGAGACCGCTTCAGCACACTTCCGGCCGTCCAGTGCCGCCGAGACAATTCCTCCTGCGTAGCCTGCCCCTTCGCCACAGGGAAAGAGCCCCGCCACATCGGGATGCTGCAAACTCTCTTCCGACCTTGGCACCCGCACCGGTGAACTGCTCCGCGTCTCAAAGCCCAGCAAGAGGGCCTCACGCGAATGGAACCCCTTCATCGAGCGCCCGAATCGACGCAGCCCCTTGCGCAACCTCTTGCCGAGAAACTTCGGAACGAGTTCCCCTAACAACGCGGTCTTCACGCCCGGAAAGTAACTTGTCTCGGGAAGATCGCTGGATTCCCTGCCCTCCAGGAAATCGAGCAGGCGCTGGGCGGGTGCGACCTGCCCACCTCCACCCGCTTCCTTGGCTGCGTGTTCGAGTTCACCCTGCAGGGCGATCCCGGCCAGCACTCCATGCTCGGCTTGCCAGGGGGTCGTGTCCTCCGGTTCCACTCCGACCACAATCCCGCTGTTCGCGAAGGGCGAATCGCGCCGCGAGAGCGACATGCCATTGACTACAATCTCGTCATCCGCGGTCGCGCACGGAACGATGAACCCGCCCGGGCACATACAGAACGAGTGCACGCTCCGTTCATCGATGGTGGCAGCCAAGCGATAACGCGCTGCCGGCAATCCACGCGGACGCTCCGTGCCCCGTTGGTAGTGATACTGGATACTGTCGATGAGTGGCTGGGGGTGCTCAATGCGCACTCCCATTGCAAACGGTTTTTGCTCCATGCGCACTCCGTGCTTCCGCAGGAGGTCCAGGATGTCGCGCGCAGAGTGACCCGTGGCGAGAATCACGCCTTCTCCCCGGAACTCACGTCCGTCGGCGGTGACCACCCCTTCGATTCGCGATCCGTCCTCGACGAGCAGAAAATCTTCCACCCGGCTCTCAAAGTGGACCTCTCCCCCAGCGGCGAGGATCGATTTGCGCAGCGCCATCACCACCTTGGGGAGCAGGTTCGATCCAATGTGCGGATGTGCGTCGGTGAGGATCTCGAGAGGCGCACCATGCGCGACCAGGATCTCATAGATTTCGCGCACCGGTCCGCGCTTGGTCGATCGGGTGTAGAGCTTTCCATCGGAAAACGTCCCCGCACCTCCCTCCCCAAAACAGTAATTCGAATCTTCGATCACGCGTCCCTCCCGGAGAATGGGCGCCAGGTCGAACCGCCGGGCGGATGCGTCCTTCCCCCGTTCCAGCACGACCGGTTGCAGTCCGAGCTGGATGCAGCGGAGGGCCGCGAACATGCCCGCCGGGCCACAGCCTACAATGACGACTTTCCTGGCCTCGCCCGAGAGCACATTGAACCGGTGCAGGTCGGGCTCTTGCGGTGGAAGCGGCGTGTCGAGCCCCACCGCAAGACGCAAACGAAACACCACCGGCGCGCGGCGCGCATCGACGGACTTCTTCAGAAGAAAGACGCTTACGATCCGTGAAGGGGGAATCTTCAACCTCCGCGCCGCGGATCGCCGCCAGGCGTCCTGATCGTCGACCTTCTCGATCGCCAGGGAGATTTCAACTTCAGTCATTGGTCACCGGTCACCAGCCATGGGTCGGCGGAGCATGGAATCCCCCGCCGGAAACAGGCCTCACTTGCTGATTTCCACCTTGTCTCCGGCTTCGTCCACGTTCACGAAAGTGACCCGCGTCGAAAAGAGGGGTTCGCCATCACCCGTCCTGCCACGCCGAACGGTCACCTCATAGGTCACGGAAGATGAACCGCGATCACCTTGCTCAGATCGGATCGAGAGAATCGTTCCCTCGCGCACGCTGTGCCGGAACTCGACCTTGTCCATCGCGATGGTCACGAAGCGGCACTCGGGATAATCAAGGCTGGCCGCGATCCAACTCGCCTCATCGACCCAACGCAGGAGACGTCCGCCAAAGAGAAACCCGTACTGGTTCAGGTCTTCGGGAAGGACCAGGCGGTGGGTCTCCATGACTTTACCCGCGGCTGGTGGCGATCAGGACTTGGGGCGGATGAGGATGCACTTCAGACGATCTTCGCTTTTGGGCGAGACCGTCTCCACCTCATCGTCATCAATCAAGGCGTTGTGCACGATACGCCGGTGATAGGCGTTGAGCGGACGCATCTTCATCGGCTTGCCACTTTCCTTGGCTTTTTCAGCCAGTTCCTGCGCGGTGGCGACCAGTTTTTCTTCCTGGCGGACCCGGAAATGATCGCAATCGACCCGGATGCGGGGCGGATCCTCCATTTTTTTCTGAAGGATGCGGTTCACGAGATACTGGAGGTCATCGAGGCGCTCACCGTGCTTCCCAATCAGCAAGCTGCTCTCCTCCGTTGTGATCTGGAGGGAGGCTCCTTCCTCACCGTCCTGCTCTTCAATCGTCGCGGAAAACCCCAGGTTGGTGACCATATTTTTCAGAATCTGGTGAGCTGCGGAGATAGCTTCCATGAGGGAAGTCTAGAGCGGGGGGCGGAGGGGTCAATAGCGTGATCAAGACAGCTCCAGAGAAACTGCAAATTACCCCCGATCCGCGAAATCCAGTCTGGCGCTTGGCGCCCACAGTGGTTCACCGCCAGGCCCTCGGGCTTTCGCGTTTTTGGCGGTCCCCCTACCCTCCGGTGCGCGGCGGCCTCTTTTTAGGCTTCTTCGGTGGAGCCCCCCCCGCTCCGCCCCCGGCACGTCGTTCCTTCTGGGCCTTCTGGGCACCCTCGGCGCGCTCCTGCATCCTCTGGAAGAAGCCCTTTTGCCCGGCCTTCTTCTTTTTCAGTTCGGGCTCGGGAAGGCGCCGCGTGATGAGCATCTGCACGATGGCGAAGATGTTCGAGGTGGTCCAGTAGAGCGCGAGGGCGGAAGCAAAGTTGTAGCAGAAGAAGAAAAAGATGACCGGCATCATCATGAAGAGACGCCGCTGCATCTTATCGCCCGTTTTGGGCGTGAGCGCCATCTGCAGGACCATGGTGCCCGCCATCACGATCGGGAGCAGGTTTACCCCACTGCCGAGGAAGGGCAGCTCGAAGGGGAGGTGGAAAATGGTATCGGGTTGCGAGAGATCTTCCACCCAGAGGAAGGGCTTCTGCCGCAGTTCCACCGCATACATGAGCATGGTGTAGAAGCCGAAGAAGATCGGAATCTGCACCACCAGGGGAAGACAACCACCGAGCGGGTTGATCCCGTACTCGCGATACATCTTCATCATCTCCTGGTTCATGCGCTGGGGATCGTCGACGTACTTTTCCTTCAGCTCCTTCATCTCCGGCTGCAGCTTCGACATCCGCTTCATGGCACGGGTCGACTTGTTCTGCAGGGGCCACATCGCCCCGCGGATCATGATGGTGAGCGCCACGATCGCGAAGCCCCAGCCCCAGCTCTCCAACATTGGACCGAAGATGTTCGAATAGAGGACATTGAGGATCCAGTTCAGGAACCAGCTGATCATGCCCAGCCAACCGTAGTTCATGACATCCCCGCGCCCTTCGCCCGTCTGGCGCAACATGAGGTTGCGCTTGGGCCCCAGGTAGAGCTCAAACGCGAAGGCCTCCTTGTCCCCGCCGGTGGCAAGGGTCTCGTCCTTCAGGCTCATGCCCAGACGGATCGCTTCGGCCTCTCCTCCACCGGCAACCTCGGGAAGCTGGATCGCCTCGCGGTCACCCCAGATCCAGGCGTCGTACGGTTTCTCCGGAGTGACGATGATGGCGAAGAACTGGTTGCTCACCCCGGCAAAACTGAGATTCCCGGCATCCTTCTCGTAGGGGCCCTTCTTCCCTTTCTTGAAGGACACCACTCGCCTCTTTTTGTAGTCCCCGTCCTTGCGATAGAAGAGGGTGATGTGCCGTCCCCATTCACCCTTCCAAAGTGGCGCGGCAGACCCCGTGAAGAGACCAAGCTCCTTGAGCTCCACTTTGCTATCGCTGTTGTTCTCAAATTCGAGGTCGAGCTTCAACCGATAGGAAGCGCCCTTCTGGTCATCGTCGACGAGGGTCCAGATCTTGCGCACGTACAAGCCGGCTTTGGTCTTCCCGAGGAAGCTCACGCGCCGGTCGGTCTTCTTCTCCTCCTCGTGGGTGTAGACAATATCGAGGTACTTGTTGGTCCCGGAAGTCAGGCTTCCCACCGGCCGCCCAAACCGATTGAGACGCACTTTCTTTTCCTTCTCTCCCACCGCGAACTGTTCGATGAACTCCGCGTACTTGATTCCGCCACCGTGGGTCGTGAAGGCAAAGATGGTGTCCTTGGTCCGGAGTTCGACGATTTGCTCTTCGGCCACCGGCTCGGGTAGCGGGACAGGCGGGGTATCAGGATTCCCGTCTGGATTGGCGGGATCCGGATTCGTCGTTCCGGGTCCCTTCTCCCCGTTTTCCTTCTCCTCCAGTGCCTTCTGTGCCTGCTCCTGCTTTCGCAACACCTCACGGTTCTTACCCATGAAGTGCCAATTCACTGCGAGTCCGACGCAGCACAGCGCCATTACGATCCAAGCCTTGCGGTCCAAATTGAGTGTGTGTGGAGTTCAGTATAGGCCGTCAGGCTTGCGGGCGGGGGCGGGTCTCCTGGGGATCGAGCTCGGTCCCCTTGCTGACGGGCGGGACGGGGTCATAACCGCAGCCCCCCCATGGATGACAGCGCAAAATCCGACGAATCCCCAGCCAGCTCCCTTTGAGCGAGCCATGGCGGTCCACGGCCTGGAGAAAGTAGTTCGAGCAACTCGGCTCAAATCGGCAGCTTCCGCCTCCGGAAAGGGCCCTCAAAATGGGGCGCAGGAGGCGCTGATAGCTGCGAATGCCAAGTCGAATGAGGAGCTTCATCTCATGAGTGGTCCTGCAGGATCCCGAGGCGCTTGGCCAGCCGCAGCCAGTCGGCCTCCAGTTGCTGGAAGCTAGCCTCGCCCGCCCGGTGGCGTGCGACTATTACAAGATAACGCCCGGATTCCAGCTTATCACCGTGCTTGCTCAGGATTGAGCGCAGGCGGCGGCGAATTTTGTTGCGGTTTACCGCTTTTCCCGCCCGGCGGGAGGTGATGAGCCCGACTTTGAGGTGCTCGATGGCAGGATCCGCAAGGGTGGCCATGACAAAGTGGCGGCAGCCCACCGATTCACCATTCTTGCGCACCGCCGCGAATTCATTGCGCCGAGTCATGCTCAATCGGCGCGGAACCCGCATGGATCATGGGCGGGCCAGCCGCCGGCAAGGCAGAAATTCCTGGTTTACTTCCCGTGCTGGACGGTGTGGCGCTTGTAGTGGAGCTCCGCGCCCTTGGGCAGGAGACGCTTGCGGCCCTTCCGGCGCCGGTTCTTGAGGATGCCCCGGCCAGCCTTGGTGCTCATGCGAGCGCGGAAACCGTGTTGGCGTTTGCGGACTCGTTTGGACGGTTGGTAAGTGCGCTTACTCATCTTTCTAGGCGGGTTTGGGCGCGAGCGGTGCCGCGGGGGGCGGGAGACTAGCCAGCGACCGCCATTTGTCAACGCACCAAGGACATTCCAAGCGCAAAATCCAAAAAAGCCCTGACCAGCAGTCCTTCACCTGCTAGCGATAAGGAGATGCCGACCCCGCAAACAGGCCTCTTTTCGCCGGATAGCACCATTCGGGTCGAGCCTGCCACCATCGAGGATCTCCCGGCCCTGGTGGGACTCGTGATGGAGCTCATGGCGCTCCAGCCCGACTTCACGCCCGACCGCCGGGCCCAGGAACGGGGAATTCGCCTCATCCTCGAAGAGCCCAGCCGGGGGCGAATTGTTGTCCTTCGCAACAACGACCGGATCCTCGGGATGGTGAATCTCCTCTTCACCATTTCCACCGCCGTGGGCGGGTTCGCGATCCTCATGGAGGACATGGTGATTCATCCCGACCACCGGGGCCAGGGCTTCGGCTCGCTCCTCGTCGAGCACGTGGTGAAATTCGCGGAGGCCAAGAATTTCCGCCGCATCACCCTCCTCACCGACAAGCTGAGCTCCCAGTCGCAGGCCTTCTTCAAGCAACACGGATTTGAGTTCTCCCATCTTATCCCCATGCGGCGCTTGCTCAGCTAAGTTCCCGTCGTAAGATTTGTATCGCCGTGCCTGAGATTCAACTCCTTGCCCTCGCCCCCGCGGACGCCTTGGCGTTTTGCATGGTGGCCTTGCTCAGCTTCGCGCTTGGGATAATCGTGACCATCCTCGTCGTGATGGCGCGCAGCGAATCGAACAGCCCGGAGGTCGACACCGATCTCTTTCAAGAGGAAGAGGAGGAGTCCCCCCAGCTGGAGACTCGTGGCGACCAACCCGCCGAGACTCCCCGCGAGCTGTGGGAACAGGATCCGGATTGGTGGAAGTCGTAGAGGACAAGGCCCACCGCAGGCCTTAATCCCCGCCCGCTTGCCTCAACCAATACCCGATCAGGACGCCGGCCATCACGGTCCCACCCGCGATGGCCACCAGGAAGGCCACTTCGCGGGATCTTGCGCTCCGATGACCACGAGACCGCTCGTCGAGGTAGGCACTGCGTCCGAGCCAGAAGCGGTCTCCATGGTAAGCGGCTGCCCACCCACCAGGAGCGCACCACCTGCCACGACGCCAAAGAGGTAGGCCCATTGCCCGATCAGAATGCCAAACCACCAGCATAGCGCGTAGGTAACCACCGCACCGGCAAGGGCACCCAGACAAAACTGCAGCACCCAAGCAGTCCAGTCTGCCTGGTCTTCCTTCATCGGCTCTCGCTCCGTTCGCCCTTCGACCTTTGACCTTCCCCTACTCCCCCAGCAGGAACCGACTCGCCTGCTCCACATCCTTATCTCCCCGTCCGGAGAGGTTCACCACGATCACGTCATCCGCGGGCAAGTTCGGGGCAACTTTCATAAGGTAAGCGATTGCGTGCGCGCTCTCGAGGGCCGGGATGATGCCCTCGATTTCCGAGAGTTCCTTGAAGCCCGCCAGCGCTTCTTCGTCGGTCGCGTAGGTGTACTCGACCCGGCCGAGGTCGTGCAGGTAGGCGTGCTCGGGACCGATCGCAGCGTAGTCGAGGCCGGCGCTCACGGAGTGCGTCAGTTCGATCTGGCCGTCGTCGTTGGCGAGGAGCCACGTCTTGGTCCCCTGCAAGACTCCGAGCTTGCCGCCCTGGAAACGCGCCGCGTGCCGTTCGGGCACAATCCCGTCCCCGCCCGCTTCCACCCCCACCATGCGGACGTCTTCCTCTTCAAGAAAGGGATGGAAGAGGCCGATGGCATTCGATCCGCCGCCCACGCAGGCCACCAGGAGATTTGGAAGGCGGCCTTCCTTGGCGAGGATCTGCTCCCGCGCCTCTAATCCAATCACGCGGTTAAAATCGCGCACCATCATGGGAAAGGGATGGGAGCCGAGGGCCGAGCCGAGAATGTAATGGGTGTTCTCGACCGCTGCGGTCCAGTCGCGCATGGCCTCGCTCACCGCTTCCTTGAGGGTCGCCTGCCCGGCCGTGACCGGCACCACCGTGGCGCCGAGAAGCCGCATCCGCGTCACGTTCGGGGCCTGGCGCTCCATGTCGACCTCCCCCATGTAGACGGTGCAGTCCATTCCGAAGCGTGCACACACCGTGGCGGTCGCCACCCCGTGCTGGCCGGCCCCGGTCTCCGCGATGATACGCTTCTTCCCGAGCCGCCTGGCCATGAGAGCCTGCCCGATGGCGTTGTTGATCTTGTGGGCGCCCGTGTGCAGCAGGTCCTCGCGCTTGAGGTAGATCTTGGCCCCGCCCATCCTCTCGCTCCAACGCTGCGCGTGGTAGAGCGGGGTGGGCCGACCACAGTAGTCCGCAAGCAACCCCTCCAACTCCGCCACGAACTCGGGGTCTACCCGGGCGCGCTCATATTCTGCCGCCAACTCCTGCAAGGGCGCCATGAGAGTCTCCGGCACGAACATCCCACCATACTGTCCAAAGTGGCCGGTGGCGTCCGGGACGGCGGTGATCGGCGTGCTCATGGAGGGAAGGTGGCAGCTGGGAAGTCGCAGGTCAAATAGTCGAAAGTCAAAAGTCGGCTGGCCACGGCGTAGCACCGCGAAGATGCTGCGGGCTCTCAGGTTGGACGTCGCGCCATCTACGGACTCCCCGACAATTGACAATCGACCCTTAGTCTTTCGACCAACTCCTCCTCCACCCAATCCTGCCCGGGCATCACCTCGACCAGGAGCGGGCCCTCGATGCGCTCGGTGAGCACCGCACGATTGGTGACCATCGCGACGTCGCGTTCTTCTTCGAGGTGATTCATCACGAGGGCCACCAGTTTCAATCCGCGCTCGCGGATTGCACGCTCCGTCAAGAGGGTGTGGTTGAGCATCCCCAAACGATTGGCGGCCACCAGGATCACAGGCCAGCCCAGGGCGGCGGCAAGATCTGCAAAGTTCTCCTTCTCCGTCATGGGAACTTCCCAACCGCCCACGCCCTCCATCACCAAGAGTTCATGCCGCGCGGCGAGTTCCTCAGCGTGCGCCTGGATCTCGGCGAGGGCCACCGGCTTGCTCTCCAACTCGGCCGCCACGGCCGGCGCGACGGCGGCTTGATACCAGACCGGGTTGACGGCCTCGATGGGCTCCACCCCGTCGGAGGCGGCCACCAGCAACTCAGCATCGGTGCGCGCTCCACAACACACGGGCTTATAGCCCACCGCATCCACTCCGGCCTTGCGCAGCGCTTTGACCAGCTGGCAGGCGAAGTAGGTTTTACCGACGCCGGTGTCGGTTCCAGTGATGAGGAGGCCGGGCAAGGTAAGAGAGGTGATGGTGAATGGATTGAGAGGGAGGACCGTTGAGTTCGAAGCACCGAAGGTGAGTCGACACCCTGCTACGGCCGGCCTTGCTCGGTGGAATCACTGTCGGAGCCACCGGTGGTTCGCAGGTGTCCGTTAATCAGAAACCAAAGAGCGATCGCCACTAGGAGCGACGCTATTTTCGGGATCCAATTCTTCGCGAACCACCTCTTCATCATCTTCTTGCTCATCACTCAGGAAAATCTCTTCGAGGCGCTTGCGGAACTCGTCGTCATCCAGGTTCCGCTCGATCTTGCCATTCTGGCAGATTGAGACCGCGCCGGTCTCTTCGCTCACCACGATGGTGACTGCATCGCTCTCTTCGGTCAGCCCGATGGCGGCGCGGTGCCGCAATCCCATCGAGCGATCCCGGATCTCGCTCTGGCTCACTGGAAAGACACAGGAGGCCGCCATGATGCGCTCCCCGGAAAGAATCACCCCACCGTCATGCAGGGCGGTCTTGGGATGGAAAATGGTGAGCGCGAGTTCGGAGGACATGATCCCGTTGATGGTCACCCCGGTCTCGACGTGATCCTTGAGCCCGATCGTGCGCTCGATCGCAAAGAGGGCTCCAAAGCGTTTCTTGGAAAGCTGCCACACCGCCTCGCTCAGGGTATCAAGGAATTTTTCCTGCTGGGTGATATTGAAGGAAAACAGGCGAGAGCTCCCCAGCCGTGCGAGCGCGCTGCGAAGTTCCGGCTGAAAAATAATCAGGAGCGCAAGGGCGGCAACCACCACCGCCCGGGTAATGATGAAACCGATCACCTCCAGTTGCAGGACCTGCGAAGTCAGGGTCAGGGCCACCAGAACAATGGCGAGACCGACGAGGATGCGAGCCCCTCGCGTGGCCCGGAAAGCACGATACATCTGATAGATGAAGACCCACAAGATCAGGATCTCCACTGCGCTTCGCCAATGCTCTTGGAAAAACTGCAACATTACCTCGACCTGATACTACCGGGAAGCGTTGTTCCGGCAATGGTAATCGTGTGATTCACGCAAATGAGCGAGTCATTTTCCAGACTTTTCCAGTGAAGATTCTCTCCGTAGCTTCGTATCTGCATATCCAACCAACGCCATTGTCAGCCATGAACTTCAAACGCTCCATCCTTCCGTCTCTCCTGCGTCGTCACGGCGTCGCCATTTGCATCGCCGGAGGTCTTCCGTGGACTCTCCACGCAGCCAAGCCCAATTTCGAAGCCCAGACCATCGATCCCAACATCATCATCGGCTACGGCCTTGCGGTGGGCGACGTGGACGGTGACGGAGACCAGGACATCCTTCTCGCGGACCGGCGCGACTTCTGGTGGTACGAGAATCCCTCCTGGAAAAAGCAGCTCTTCCACACCTTTCACGAGGGAGAGAAGCGCACCAAGCTCCGCGACAATGTCTGCATTGCCGCCCGTGACATCGATGGCGACGGCAAGGTCGAGGTCGCGGTGGGCGGAAACTGGAACCCCGGAAACACCGTGAGCGAAAAGGACTCTGGCTCGGTTCACTTCCTCGGTTCGCTCGGCAAGATCAAGCCCGTGCGCCTTCCCCATGAACCGACCACACACCGCATGCGTTGGATCAGGAGCGGTGAGAAGAGCTATTCCCTCGTTGTCCTTCCGCTCCACGGCCGCGGGAACAAGGGTGGCGCTGGAGAGAATGGCTCGGCGGTCTTCGCCTACCATCCCCCGGCCGATCCCTCCTCCGGGGCCTGGAAAACCACCCTGCTGAGCAAGGAACTTCACAAGACCCACAACTTTGACTCCTTCGCTCCGAGACCCAACACTCCAGACCATCTCGTCCTCGGTGGCGCCGAGGGCGCGCGCCATCTCAGCCTGGTGGATGGCAAGTGGCTCTCAACAACAATGGACCTCCCCGACATGAATGGGGGCGCCGGTGAGATTCGCTACGGAACCCATGGACTGCTGGCCTGCATCGAACCCATCCACGGCAACACCGTCGCCGTCTATCAACGCCAGGGCGGGAAGGAACAATCGGGATGGGTGCGCACCAAGCTCGATGACTCCCTCGCCCAGGGCCATGCCCTCGCGGTGGCGGATTTCCTGGGCACGGGCTCTCCCCAGGTCATCGCCGGCTGGCGCAACCAGAACAAGGACGGGAAGGTTGGCATCAAGCTCTACGCCCAGGGCAAGGACGGCAAGTGGACCACCCACCTCATCGACGACAACAAGATGGCCTGCGAGGATTTCAAGGTCGTTGACCTGAACAAGGATGGCAAACTCGACATCGTGGCCTGCGGACGAGCCACCAGAAACGTGGTGATCTACTGGAACAAGTAGCGGCCCGATCGGAAATAAAGCCCTGAAATCACGCGCCGCCGCCCCCGGATTTCCTCCTCTCGGATGCGAGTGCGGAATCTCTTGCTTTGCGTCATCGAGTCCCTAGATTTTCGCCCGTTCGGACCAACGTGAACGACGTCATGAGAGGAATCTCCAATCTGTTCGGCAGGTCGCCTTTTGTCCAGGTGCTTGAGCACGGGCGAAAGGTCGACGAGTGTGTAACAAGGCTAGCTGAGCTCTTCAGGGTGCTCTTCGATAGCGGGGATCGGGAGTCCATCGAAAAGTTGGCGCTTGAAGTGGCTGAACTCGAGACCGAGGCCGACACGATCCGCAACCAGATCCACGAGGCCCTTTCCGGAAAACTCCTGTTCCCGATCGGCCGGGCCGAACTCTTCGATTTTGTGGAGCAGCAGGACTCGATGGCGGACCGGGCGGAGGAGATCGCAGTCAGCTTCACCTTCCGCTCGCTAGCACTCCCCGAGGCGATCGCAGAGGACGTGATGAGATTCGTGGAGATCGTCCTGCAAAACTGCTCCATCGCGGCAGGAGTGGTTTCCAAGCTGGATCTCCTGATTGAATCGTCCTTTGCCCAATTGGATGCCATAACAGTCCTCAAGCTCATCAACGAGCTCCGCGGACGCGACGACCTCACTCGCGACGCGGGCCTGGCTGCCACTCGAAAAATTTACGCCGCCGAGAACTCCCTTTCCTCCGTGGAAATCATCTTGTGGGTGAAGATCATGGGATTGCTGGAGGACCTGAGCCACTTCGCCGATTCGACCGCCAACGGGTTGCGCATCGTCATCGAAAATCAAAGAAACTAACTCATGTTCCTCGCTCTCTCTGCGACCGCGCTGCCCCATGGGGAAATCCTGCTGATCCTGGCGGTTGTCTTTGGATTTTACATGGCCTGGAATATCGGGGCCAACGACGTCGCCAATGCGATGGGAACCTCGGTGGGCTCCGGGGCCCTGACGATCACCAAGGCAGTCATCATCGCCGGGGTCATGGAACTCGCGGGAGCCGTGCTGGTGGGAAGTCATGTCACCAACACCGTGCGCAAGGGGATTTTTGATCCCAGCCTGTTCGAACCGATGCCCCTGGTCCTGGGGTTTCTGGCAGCCCTCCTGGCAGCCGCGGTATGGCTCCAGATCGCAACCTGGTACGGTTGGCCGGTATCCACCACCCATTCCATTGTCGGAGCGGTGGTCGGCATTGCGGTCTTGATCGGTGGAACCGAAGTCGTCAACTGGGGAAAAGTTCTCGAGATTGCCGCATCGTGGGTGACCTCACCCCTCTGTGGCGGTGTCATGGCGTTCGTCCTCTTTCGTTTCATCCAGGCGAAGATCATCAACCACAAGCGACCGCTCAGTCAGGCTTATCGCTACACGCCCTACCTGGTGTTCTACATCGGCTTTGTGCTGACCCTCGTGATGGTCTACAAGGGACTGAAGAACCTCAATCTGGACCTCGACTTCGGGCAGGCTGCGATCGTGGCAACCATCGCCGGTGCCGTATGCGCCGTCGTTTCGCTCGGTTGGGTCCGCAAGATGAGGCGGAGGCATGAGATCGAGCGCGCAGAACTGGGCGTCGAACTGGAAGACGATCACCCTGAGGGGGTGCCCTTCGTCCGCAAGTCCGATCCGGAAATGAAGCCCATCCTGCGGCCGCCCCTGGCCGAGGGGTCAAGCACGCCGAGCAAGCGATGGGAGTACCGGCGCGAGTTCGAGTACGCCCGGATGGAGAAAATCTTTGCCGCCCTCATGGTCCTCAGCGCGTGCTTTCTCGCCTTTGCCCACGGCGCCAACGATGTTGCCAATGCCATCGGACCAGTCGCGGCGGTGGTGGAAATTGTGCAGACTGGAGTGATCGAAACGAAAGCGGTCGTGCCCTTCTGGATTCTCCTCATGGGCGGTGTCGGAATCGTGGTCGGCTTGGCCACCTGGGGATACAAGGTGATGGAAACGATCGGCAAAAAGATCACTGAGCTCACTCCCAGTCGCGGCTTCGCCGCCAACATCGGCGCCGCCACCACCATCGTGGTGGCAAGCCGAATGGGATTCCCGATCTCCACCACCCACACCCTGATCGGCGCGGTGCTCGGCATCGGCCTCGCGCGCGGCATCGACTACCTCAATCTCAAGGTCGTGCGCGACATTGCGATTTCCTGGATCATTACGATCCCAGCCGGCGGTGGCCTTGCCATGCTCTTCTACCTGATTCTCAAGGCGTGCTTTGGGTAGGGGCCCGAATGGCCTCCAGCATCCGCATGGCCTCCCGGTTTTCCCTCACCGCATGCACCCGGTGAATGTGTGCTCCCTGCGCACGGGTCGCGGCAGTGAGGACCACCGTAGGCCACTCGCGGACTTCTGGTGAATCATCGCCCAGGACCTTTCCGATGAAGCTCTTGCGCGAGTGCCCGACCAGGAGCGGACGATTGTTCACGATGAGCTGACCCAGGTGCGCCAACAGGGCGAGGTTGTGCTCAAGGGTCTTTCCAAATCCGATCCCTGGATCAAAACAAAGCTGCTCACTTGAGAGGCCCGCCTTGGTGAGTGACTGAAAACGCTCCTCGAAAAACGCGCGCACCTCTTCCACCACATCGTGGTAGCTGGGAGCCGCCTGCATCGTGCGCGGCTCACCCTGCATGTGCATGACCACCACTCCGGCCTGTGATTCGCGGCAGACCTCGGGCATGCCTTGGTCGCCACGCAGTCCCGTGACATCGTTTACGATGTCGGCCCCGGCTGCCATCGCCTGCTCAGCCACGGCGGCCTTGGTGGTATCGATCGAGATCAATCCCTCCCACTGCGCGCGCAATCGTTCGACGACCGGGATGGTGCGTTCCAACTCCTCCTCCTCCCCCACTGGCGCGGCGCCCGGCCGGGTCGACTCCCCGCCCACATCGATGATGTCGGCACCTTCCGCGATCATCGCCTGCGCGTGTCGCAGCGCCGCATCCACGGTGTCAAATTGCCCGCCATCAGAGAAGGAATCCGGGGTCACGTTGAGGATCCCCATGATCATCCCGCGCTCTCCAAACTCGATCCGGTGGTCTTTGAATTTCCAAGTCACCTCGCGGGGCCCACCATTGGTTTTTTCGACCGCGAATCAACTCTCCTTCGCCACCCGGTTGGGAGGGTGGGCGCTCCGGCGGCCCTCTTCCCGGGATCGCTTCTAACCCTTCCGGGCTACGGAACCTCCCCCGCGCCATCCGAGCTCTGCACCCGATTCTTGTGCTTCCCCCCTGTTTTCGCCTCTTTTCACGAGCAATTGCCATCCGCGCAAGGCGATTCGACATTGCTTTGGCGGCAAGGCGTGACTAGCTTGCGCGCCCATGGACACCTCGAATCCCAGCCGATTGGCCGCCCTGATCCTCGTGGCCCTCACTCTCGGCGCCATGTCGGCCCTGTGCCAGCAGCCGAAGAAATCCTTCCCGGACCGCTACCAGGCAGGGTGGGAAAAGGACGGCCCCAACGTGCGCATCAAGCGCCACCAGGATGGCTCGCGCACCGTCTTCCAACGCAGCCCGAATGACCGCACGCTCGTGAAGCGCACCTTCGGCCCGAACGGCGCTCTCACAATGGTGGCGGTCTACCGCGTCAACGCCCAGGGCAATCCGCTCGCCTGCAAAATCTACGATGGCCGAAAGTCCCTCCTCTACAAGGTGGCTTACGGATACAGCAAGACCACCGGTCGCCTGGAAGCTGAGCGTATGTTCGATGCTCGCGCTTTCCGGAAGGATCCCAGGGATCCCAGCAAGGAGACTCCCGTCCGCGTGATGTACTATAACTACGACGCGCAGGGAAATTCCACCGCTCCCGAAGTCTACACCTTCAACCAGGGAAAGAAGGCCGAGGACGTGTTTGGAAATCGCGGCTCCTTCCCCCACCAGAATCCCTTCAGGCGCTAACCAGCGCCCGCAATCCAGCGAGACATGAAGGGCGCCGGTACGCTCGCCACGCTAATCGGTCTCGCCATCGCTGCCGGCATCGTCCTCGTCCTGACCAGGCACCAGGACCCCGGGACCGGCATTCCGGAAGCTGCGCGTCCTCCGCACGAACTCTACGTTGAGAGCGTGATCGGGTTGCCCTTCAAGGCGCCCCCGCTCATCCAACCGGTCTCGCAGGAAGTCCTCATCGCTGAGATCGAGACCACCCTTGACGAACAATTCGGACCCGGCGGCCTGGCACGACGCACACGAGCGCTCGAGTTGCTCGGGTTCGATGACTTCGCCACCCGCAGCCTGCGCGACGAGTTGATCGCCCTAGAGGCGGGCGGAGTGCGCGGTTGGTTCAACGAGCGCGACGGGTCCATCGTGGTCCCCGCCGACTTCGACGAGGGCAAGATCCACGATCGCGTCATCCTCCATGGACTCCTTACCCGACTCCTCGTCCATCAACACACCCCGCCCACCATCGGCCGGCTCTCCGATGACGAGTGGATTGCGCGGCGCGGTCTCCATGCCGCGATTGCAGAAAGCGTGGAGGCGAGGTTGCGCGCGGAGAACCGCCTGGCCTTTGACCTTCCCTCTCCCCTCCAGACCGAGCGGGAGGCCCTCATCCTCGCCCTCCCCATCTACCTTCACCCGGTCGGCGGCCTGCCCCTGGAAAAGGGCGAAGCCCGCATTTTCCTGGAGGCACGGGTGAGGACCGGAGCGCGCGCCCTCACGGATCTCATTCGAGAACCTCCCCAGACCACCCTGGAGCTCCTCGGGGGCGATCCCTCGACAATCTCCCCTCCTCGCCTGCCCAGCAACCCCGGCAAAAACGCTCAAGTCCTTTTCGAGGAATCCCTCGGCTCGCTCGGTGTGCAGACCCTCATCGAGTGGCTCGACACCTATGAGCAAGCGCAGGCCCTGGCGCTGCTCATGCGAGGCGACCGCTATCGCCTCTTCGCCAATCCGAGCGGCGATCACCTGATCTGGGTCTGCCGTTGGGAGACCCCCCAAGCCGCCGCCCGGGCCGCGGAAATCCTCTCCCGCAGAACGCGAACCGAAGGCGATCCCCCGCGGGCCTACTCGGTCACCGTCCACGATCGCATCACGGTCCTCGCCAACTGCGCGGACGCACAGACGCTGGAAGAAA
>JAYGGC010000191.1:0-48420 GCA_046581525.1 Roseibacillus sp.
TGTTCATTGGTCTTGTTCATTGGTCTTGTTCATTGGTCTTGTTCATTGGTCTTGTTCATTGGTCTTGTTCATTGGTCTTGTTCATTGGTCTTGTTCATTGGTCTTGGTTGGATTTTTGAGATCGAGGAAGATCTGTCTGTAAATTTGGGAAGCTGGGACTGGTTTTGCAAGGACCATCAGAGATTTGTGAGAACGCGGACTGAGGGGTGCGAAAGCTCGCTTTCGAAGATGTAGAGTTCATCGAGCAGGGCGGTGCAGGAATTGGCCGGATTCGAACGCGATCGCCCGATTGTCAGAGGAAGGGCGTCGGTGGTGCCAGTAATGGGATTCATTGCGATTCCTTCCGCGGAGGGAGGCTCGTAGAACCGGGCCCGCTCGGGCTGGCCATCGAGGTAGAACTGCAGGGACTGCCAGAAATGGCGAAGCGTTTCAGATTTCTGCAGCAGGGCTCCCAATCGAGAAGATCGGCACCATTTGCAAAGGAGTTTGGAGCGCGAAGGCAGGGCGGACCCTCGTCTTCCCGTGGGAGACTACTTCCGACGTCGCCGCTGCACCGGCAAGGCCCCAAGAGCGGGCAGGAAAATGAGAGCTTCGGAGGCTTCGGGGACGGCGGCCGCGCGACCCGGAGGTAGGGCACGCTCAGGGCTCGATCGTGAATCAAGGCCTCGTCGATGTAGCCCGAGATCTGCAACGCCGCGGGACATAGGCTGCGCAGCCGGCATCGACGCCGTTCAGGTGGGCCCGGATCGTGCCAACGGTCTAATCGCCGACCAGCGTGACATGGCGCCACTCTTCAATAGGAAGACTCAGTGTGGCGGTCGAGGGGTGACACGGTCGAGGGGTGGCAGACAAACTGTCAATCGCTGCAGAGTTGCTCTTTCAGGCCCGCTTCCTGCCGGGCTGACTGGGGTGCATCCCAACCACGCCGCAGTCGCAAAACGGACGCTCCCGCTCCAGCAGGCCCAATTGGGCTTGAGAGTCCCGTTCCCGCTTTACTTTGCTTGAGATTCGCCGAATGATGAACATCGCGCGTGCGCACATGCTGTGCGATCGACGAACGGAGTGAATCCCGCCACTTCCGAAACGCATGAGAACCGGCAAAGAACTGATTGTAGCGACCAAGGAATTCGCGGTGGACGACGTCGCGAAAAGCTGGCGCCTGATTCTGTCCACGGTGGGTCTCCATCTGATTGCGGTGGCGGGCACGATTTGGAATGTCCATCTCGCGGGCCAGATCGTGTGCAGCATACTGGCGGGGCTCGTGCTGGTCCGGATTTTCGTGATCTATCACGACTATCAGCACCGCGCGATTCTGACGAAATCGCGGCTGGCCGAAAGAATGATGACCTTTCTCGGAGTTTACTGCCTCACGGCGCCGAGCGTTTGGAGAAGCTCCCACGATTATCATCACCACCATAATTCGAAATTGCGGACCGCGCATATCGGCTCGTATCCGATCATGACCCGGGAGGCGTTCGCGCAATCTTCGCGCAGCGACCGCTACAAGTATCTCTTTGTCCGGCATCCACTCACCATCCTGTTCGGCTATTTCTTTATTTTCCTCTTGGGGATGTGCGTGCTCCCGGCCTTGCGGAATCCGAAGCGACATTCTGACTGCCTTGCCTCCCTGCTGATGCATGTGGGATTTGGGGTGGCGTTGGCCTTTTTCGTCGGCTGGCAGGGCGTGATTCTGACGCTGTTGGTGCCGTATTTCATCGCCTCCATGACGGGCTCCTACCTTTTCTACGCCCAGCATAATTTCCCCGGCGCCTACCACTTTGACAAGGACGGCTGGACCTACGATGGCGCCGCGTTGGAATCCTCGAGCTTCATGAGGATGAATCCGCTCATGCGGTGGGTTACCGCCAACATCGGCTATCACCACATTCATCACCTGAACGCCCGCATTCCCTTCTACCGGTTGCCGGAGGTCATGCGGAAGATGCCCGAAGTGCAGTCACCCCGGGTCACCTCCCTGAATCCGCTTGAGATCGTTCGCTGCCTGCGATTGAAGCTCTGGGATCCTGAACTTAAGAAGATGGTCCGCTTGCGATGAGAGCGCGCCGCGACTCCCACGAGGGAAAACTCCCAATCCGCTGACGGATCGAGTTTCTGGATGTGTGTGCTCGACTTTCCTGCGTCGCTATCAACGAGCGGTGAGCGGCGATTCGCTCAGAGCAGGATATCCTTCACCACTGGCGCGTGCTCCACGCCGGTGAGGCGTTGATCGAGGCCCAGATGCTTGAAGGTGAACTTGCGATGATCGATTCCGAGGAGGTGAAGGAGCGTGGCGTTGAAGGAGTGAATGTGGACCGGGTCCTTCACCACATTGTAGGAGAAATCGTCGGTTTCTCCGTAGACGATGCCGGGCTTCACACCCGCACCGGCCATCCAGATCGTGAAGTTGCGCGGGTGGTGATCGCGCCCGTAGTTCTGGCGGGTGAGTTTTCCCTGGCAGTAAATGGTGCGTCCGAACTCGCCGCCCCAAACCACGAGGGTGTCATCCAACATGCTGCGATCACGCAAGTCGTTGATGAGGGCATGGGCAGCCTGGTCGACGTCGCGGCATTGCAGCGGAAGGTCGCCTGCGACGTTGCCGTGCTGGTCCCAGCCGCGATGGAAGATCTGCGTGAAGCGCACCCCGCGTTCTGCGAGGCGACGCGCCATGAGGGCACAGTAGGCGAAGGTTCCCGGCTTCTTGGAGTCCGGCCCGTAGGCTTCAAAGGTGCGGGCCGGTTCCTTGGAGAGATCGGTGAGTTCGGGCACCGATGCCTGCATGCGGAAAGCCATCTCGTACTGCGCGATGCGGGCCTGCGTTTCGGGATCGCCGATCTTGTCGAGGGTCTTCTGGTTGAGCTTCTCGAGGGCATTGAGCATGCGGCGGCGGGCCTTGCGATTGATTCCGTCCGGATTGGAAAGGAAGAGGACGGGGTCGCCCTGCGAACGAAGCAGCACACCCTGGTGCTTGGAGGGCAGGAACCCGGATCCCCACAGGCGGTTGTAAATCGCCTGGGCATCGCGCTTGGCCGACCAGGTCGCATTCATCACCACGAAGGCAGGCAGGTTTTCGTTTTCGCTGCCGAGACCGTAAGAGAGCCAGGAACCCAGCGAGGCTTTGCCGGGGAGTTGCGTGCCGGTGCAGAAGTAGGTGATCGCGGGGTCGTGGTTGATGGCCTCGGTGTGCATCGAGCGAATGATGCAAAGATCCTTGGCCATCTTCTTGGTGTAGGGCAGCAATTCGGAAATCCACGCCCCGTCCGCGTTGTTGGCGACCTTTTCGAACTTGTACTTGGAGGGCGCGACCGGGAATCGCTTTTGTCCCGAGGTCATGGTGGTGAGCCGCTGCCCCTTCCGGATCGATTCGGGCAGTTCCTTGTCGTAGAGCTCGTCCATCTTCGGCTTGTACTCGAACATGTCCAGCTGAGAGGGCGCCCCCGACATGAAGAGATAGATCGCACGCTTGGCCTTGGGTGCGAAGTGGGGGAGAGAGGGAAGACCAGGCGCGGGTTTCATGGCCGGCGCAGCGGACAAGGCCTCCTGCCCAAGGAGGTGCGCGAGCGCAGCGGTGCCCAGGCCCATCCCGCCCTGTTTGAAGAAATGGCGGCGCGTGAGAGCAAGTTCGTGTTCGGAAAACAGATTCATCGTCTTATTGCTTGGGTAGCGGAAGGCCTTCGCCTTCCGATTGGGGACTACTTCGTCAAGAACTCATCCAAATTCATCACCAGGTTCGAGACCATGGTCCAGGTTGCGAGCTCGGCATCATTCACTCCGCCCGGCACCGGCATGGCACCCACCGTGATCGCTTGCCTGGCCCGGTCGGGGAACATCGCGAACTCCTTGGCTTGCTCAAGATAGTAGTGGTACACGATCTCGAGCTCGTCAGTGGTGGGAGAACGGGAGACGGCCACTTCGAACATCCAGGCGATGCGCGCGCGGGGGGTGGGACCGCCTTCCGCGATGGCGCGTTGGCCGAGGTGACGCGCCGCTTCGAAGTACTGCGGATCGTTCATGAGGAGCAAGGCCTGCAGCGGAGTATTGGTGCGCTCCCGACGAACGACGCAGCTCTCGCGGGGTGGGGCGTCGATAATGCTCATTTGTGGCGGTGGGGCGGTGCGTTTCCAGAAGGTGTAGATCGAGCGACGGTGCACCTTCTCGTGCCCGGTGTCCGCCTTGAACCTTACGGTGTTCGATCCGGAGTAGCCCACCGACTTCCAGAGGCCGGCCGGCTGGGGCGGCTTCACGCCGGGACCGCCAATCCGTTCGACGAGGAGCCCGGAAACGGCGAGGGCCTGGTCGCGCAGCGTTTCGGCATCGAGACGGAAACGGGGACCGTGGGCGAGGAGCCGATTCTCGGGGTCGCTGCGGAGTTTCTCGGGAGTAAAGTTGGCGGCCTGGCGGTAGGTGGCGGAGGAGAGCATGAGCTTCATGAGCTCCTTGGTGTCCCACCCGGAGGCGCGGTACTGAATCGCGAGCCAATCCAGCAACTCGGGGTGACTGGGGGGGTCGCCCTGCATGCCGAAGTCCTCAGCGGTCTTCACCAGGCCGGTGCCGAAGAGCTGCTGCCAGAAGCGGTTGACAGTGACGCGCGCGAAGAGGGGATGTTGCTCATCGAGCAGCCATTGCGCGAGGCCCAGGCGGTCGTTGGACGCGCCCTTGGGAAGGGGAGGAAGAAAGGCCGGCAGGGCGCGCGAGACCTGGTCGCCCTTCTGATCGTACTCGCCCCTGTTGAGCATGAAGGACGGCTTGGGCTGGGCCTTCTCCTTCCAGATCAGGGTGGTCGCGAAGCTCTTGCCCGAGTCCGCGATCTGGCGCTCGGCCTCCGCGATCTCCTGGTGCAGGGCGGCGAACTTGGTGCGGGTTTTTGAGTAGGCATGCTCCACGAAATGGTTGGTGGCGCGTCGTCGCTCGTCGTCGCTGAGGGTGTCCCCTTCCTTCCGGATAATGGCCGCGATTTCGTCGGGCACGGTGGGCTGCTCGAGCGAGCGCTGAAACGAGATCCACTGCCGCAGGGAGTCGAACTGGTGATTCTGGCCCTTCATCGACACGATCCCGGCCTTGTCCCAGCGCACCGTGCCGTCGAACTGGGTGAAGGCCCAGCCACTGATCTTGTTACCGGGATTCAGTCCGACGTCGGCGGCCTTCACCTCGAGGCGGGTCCACTTGCCAACGGTGGGCAGGGCGCCGCGGTAGACCCGGCTGGGCGTTTTGGCCTTGCCCCAGTTGATGTGGTTGCCGCCCCAGTAGGCGCGGTGCTCCCACGATCCACCATCGTTGAACTGAAGCATGAGTTCCTTGGGCGGATTCCTGGGATCAATCCAGGCGTAGGCGAAGAGGAGGTCGCCCGGGCCGACCACCAGCGGGGTCTTGGCATTCTCGAAGAAGTGTTGCTGGTTGCCCTTCGCGGTTTGGGCGTGAGAGGTCTTTCCGGAGAAGGCCGCGATGGGGCCGGCTTCGAACTTCCAGGGACCCGTCAACTTGGCCCCGGCCGGCGTGCTGTCATCGATCCAGGTGATCACCTGTGGCTTGGGCGGCACCCTGCCACTGGGTTTGGCCGGTTCGGTGTAGGTGAAGGCCGCCACCGCCTGGTTGATCTTCGAACGCGTGGAGGCGATCTGTTCCCTGAGTTTCGCGATGCGCTGTTTCTGGTCCGGGGTTTCGACCCGCACCACGGGTGCGTGATCCTTCTTGTTCCCGTCCATGGGATTGGCGTCGAGGGAATTGAAATAGGCAAAGAGCGAGTAGTAGTCCTTCTGCGAAAGGGGATCGAACTTGTGATCGTGGCAACCCGCGCAAGTCACGGTCAGTCCGAGGAAGAGGGTGCCGAAGGTGTCGATGCGATCCTTCACGTTGCGGACGTAGACTTCCTCCTTGATGGATCCACCCTCCGAGGTGGTGACGTGCGCGCGGTTGAAGCCGGTGGCTACCAATTGCGCGTTGGTGGGGCTGGGCATGAGGTCGCCCGCCAGTTGCTCGGTCACGAAGTCCGCCCACGACTTGTTCGCGTTGAAGGCTGCAATGACCCAGTCGCGGTAGGGATAGAACTCGCGGTAATTGTCGAGGTGCAGCCCGTGGGTGTCGCCGTAGCGGACCGCATCGAGCCAGTAGCGCGCCATGTGTTCGCCGTAACGCGGAGAGCTGAGCAGGCGATCGATCAACTTCTCGAAAGCATCGGGCGACTTGTCGTCGAGAAAGGTCTTCACTTCCGCGAGGGTGGGTGGGAGTCCGGTGATATCGAGGGTGGTGCGCCGGATCAGGGCGCTCTTGCTGGCCGCCGCAGCGGGCACAAGCTTGGCGGCCTGCAACCTCGCGAGAACATACTGATCGATGCGATTGCGCACCCACGAGGCATTCTTCACGGCGGGAGGTTTGGAATCCGTGACCGGGGTGAAGGCCCAATGTGCGTCGTACTTGCCGCCGTTCATCACCCACTCCTTGAGCAGCGCGATCTCTGCCTTGCCAAGCGGCTTGTTGGTCTTGGGCGGAGGCATGACCTCCTTCTTATCGTCGGACTCGATGCGGAAGAGGATCTCGCTGTCTTCAAGGTGCGCAGGATCGAGGGCTTTCACCCCGTCGAGTTCCGCGGTCGCGCCTTCATAAGTGTCGAGGCGCAGATCGGCTTCGCGGTTCTCGGCATCCCGTCCGTGGCAGGCAAAACACTTGTCAGAGAGAATGGGCCGGATGTCGCGGTTGAAGTCGATCTCCGCATTCGCTTGCTGGCTGAGCAGGCCGGTGATCAACAGTGGAACAATGAGGGTTCTCATGATGAAGCTAAGCTGGGGAAGGGTAACACCACCCAATACGACGTAAAGGGGGGAACCTTGCGCAATGGTGCTCGTGACTACGCGCGACTCCATTCTGGGGACACCCGTGCGGATGATGCCGTTTTGGAAACCGGGTTGCGATGCGAGACAGGCGCAGCGCGCGCCCCTGGCAGCCCAGCGAGATTTACACTTCCCAATTTCCAAGTAGGCTTCAGCACCAAGTCTCAATTTCCAAATTGAGCCATCGCTCGGCAATTGGATTCTGGGTTCTGGCTCTGGGATTCAGTTGGGAATTGGCCGGTCGAATTGTCGCCGGAAACCATGAGACTCCCGTGCTGCTCCCCCCACGGTCGCATCCGTATCGTGTATCCGTGTACCCGACCTTCGCCTCCAGACCTCCCTGCCCACAATCTCCGCTCCTAACCTAGCGCCATTCCTGCTAGAGCCCCGCCACGATGCGCTTCAAGTACTCCGCGAGTTCCTCCCCGATGTCTTCACGTTTCAGGCCGAACTCAATGTTGGTCTTGATGAAATCGAGCTTGTTCCCGATGTCGTAGCGTTTGCCGGCGAAGCGCAACCCGTACATCCCGCGGTCGGCGAGCATGGGGACCATCGCGTCGGTCAGTTGGATCTCACCGTTCTTGCCCGGCTCGGTCTTCGCGATGTAATCGAAGATCGCGGGGTGGAAGACATAGCGGCCCGCGATCGCGAGGTTGGAAGGCGCTTCGTCGATCTCGGGCTTCTCGACCAGTTGATCGATTTCAATGACGCCGTTGCCCTTGCTCTTGCCGCCGGCGATGCCGTAGCGCGAGACCTTGTGCGGTTCCACTTCTTCGAGGGCGATGACGGACTCGCCCTTCTCTTCGTAGATGTCGAGCATCTGGCGCAGAATGGGGCGCTCGGCATCGTCGCTGCCGAGGAGGGTGTCACCGAGAAGGAGGGCGAAGGGTTCCTTGCCCACGAAAGAGCGCCCGTAGGACACCGCATCGCCCAGGCCGTTCAGTTCCTTTTGCCAGATGAAGTGGATGGAGGCCATGTCCGAGATGTAGCGGATCTTTTCCAGCAACTCGGTCTTGCCTTTCTCCTTGAGCTCCAGCTCAAGTTCGGTCGCGCGGTAGAAGTGTTCTTCGATCGCACGTTTGCTGCGCCCGATCACCATGAGGATGTCGGTGATTCCGCTGCGCACGCACTCTTCCACCACGTACTGGATGGTGGGAGTGTCCACGATGGGCAGCATCTCCTTGGGTTGCGACTTGGTCGCGGGAAGGAAGCGCGTGCCGAATCCGGCAGCGGGGATGACGGCTTTTGTGACGGTCATGGGGAGCGGTGGGGAGGAGTATTCAGTAATCAGTATTCAGTGGACAGACTGAGAGAGAAGCGTTTTGGTGCCCGGTTCCTGAATACCGAACCCTATTCCTTGGTGGGGCTTGAGTCGTGGCGGGATGGGACACGGAGAAAAAAAAGTGTCCAGCTTTCAGTTTCAGTATTTCTGATCGCATCACTCCGCTACTCCAGCGCTCCGCTGCCCGAAGCTACCCGCCACCAGCCAGGATTTCCGGCTTGATCACCTGGGCTCCCTGCATCTCGAGCTTCTCCCGCAGGGCGGTGAACATCTCCTCCCCTTCGTAGGCTCCGACGATGGCACCCCCCGAGCCGGTGAACTTGGCAGAGGCGCCCACGGAGCGCGCGGCTTCCACCATGGCGAGGTTGCCCTCGGAGAGCTGGTAGACGGATTGACGCAGGTCAAAGTTCCGGTCGAGGAGCGGTCCAATTTCGTTGCCCCGCTCCGCCACCAGGAGATCGCGCGTTTTCTGGGTGAGGTCCGCCCACTCCGTCATGGCGGCCACCACGTCCTCTTCCTTGCGATTGAAACGACCGCGAATGTCGTTGTGAAAGACCTCGCTGCCTTCCGAGAGTTGGGTGGTGTAAGCGACGTAGAGCGGCGGAAGATTGGCGGGGTCGAGTTCTTCGTACTCACCGTGGCCCTGGCGCTCGAAGTGCTCCTCGGCGAAGTCCATGAAGACCACCCCTTCGTAAGCCTGGATCACGCGATCCTGCAATCCGGCGGCAATGTGCAGTTCATCGTTCTCCACCGAGAGCACGAGGTTGGCGAGAGCGGGCGGCTCGATGGTCACCTCGTAGAACAACATCAGGGCGCGGAAGCAGGCGGTGATGATGGCGCTCGACCCGGCCATCCCGACTTGGTGCGGAATGTCACTGCTGTAGCGAATGGTGAAGTTGTCGTTGCGGAGTTGGAGGTCTCCTTCGCGGCAGTGATCATGAAAGCGCTTCACGGACGCTTTCAGCAATCGCAGGCCGCCGTAGTAGCCGAAGGTGCGCGTATCCTCGACCAGGTCGTCAAGATTCTCGAAGGTCATCTCATCCCGCCGGGCCGGCTGAATCTCGAGTTCGGGCGACTCCCACAAGGTCACCTTCGCGGAAAAATTGCGAATAATGAACGAGATGGTCTTACCGTGATAACCATCGGACGGGTTTCCGATCAGGCCGGCGCGGGGAAACGAGGCGGTGTGGATGACCATCGACCGCAGGACTGTACACAGTGCGATTCGGAATGGGAATCGTGAATAATGGGATTTGTGAATTTGGGAATAGATGGCAAGAGGAGGCGTGAACTGGGACCGAAAGCGTTTGATCGGAGTGGTGCACCTGCAACCCCTCCCCGGCGCCCCGCGTTTTGCGGGCTCGATCGAGGCGGTCTGCGCTGCGGCGGTGGCTGATGCCCAGGCCTATGAGGAGGGCGGGGCCGATGCCCTGATGCTGGAGAATTTTGGAGATCTCCCCTTCACCCGGGAGAGGGTGGCCTCTGAAACGGTGGCCGGCATGGCGGTGGCGGCGCGCGCGATCAGGGAGTCGGGGGTGACCCTGCCGCTGGGATTCAATGTGCTGCGCAACGATGTCTCGTCCGCCCTCGGGATCGCAGCCGCCTGTGGGGGAGGATTTGTCCGGGTGAATGTGCACACCGGTGCGGTGGAGGCCGACCAGGGGATCATCCAGGGGGAGGCCCATGCCACCCTGCGAAAGCGCAGCACGCTCTGTCCCGAGGTAAAAATATGGGCCGATGTGCTGGTGAAGCACGCGGTGCCCATCGGTGATCTCGGCATCGAGGAAGCAGCGCGGGATACCTTTCATCGCGGGTTGGCCGATGCCCTGATTGTGTCGGGGGTGGCGACGGGGGCAGCTGCGGACCGGGATGATCTCAGGCGCGTGAAGGATGCCTGTCCCAAGGCACCCCTCCTGGTGGGGAGTGGAGTGAACCTGGAGAACGCCGGGCAGATGTTGGAATTTGCGGAGGGCTTGATCGTGGCGTCCTCCCTGAAGGAGGATGGCGTGCTGGGGAATGCGGTGGATGTGCGACGCGTGAAGGCGCTGCGGGAAGTGATGGAGTAGGGGGAAAAAGGATGGGGTTGGTGCGTTTCGCCAACCAACACCGGCAATGATTTCACCAATGATTGGCGCAAACCTCGGGGGCCTCAAAATGACTCCCGCACTCCGGATCAATCCCCGGGAAACGGATTGGCGGTGAGCCGCAGATCAATCTCTTCCTGAGTGTAGACACCATGATCACCACTCGAACCGGAGTTGGTGGCGAGTTGGGCCGGGGAGAGGCGCACGACCGAGAGGGCGAGCGAAGCGGTAATGGTGAGAAGAAGGGCGGCGCTCACCAGGAGAGATCCACTCGAACGCTGACGGCACACCACTCGTTCCACGCGCTCCCGCAGGGAGGCGCGACCGGCCATGGCGAGGGCCGCCCGCGGCAGGGTGCTCGATTCGGCGACATCGCAAAGGGCGGTGGCATAGTTGGCGGGATCGGCGCCGACTTCGATCACCTTGGCGTCGCAGGCGAATTCGCATTGCGCCATGAGACGACCGCGGAGCCACCAGACGAGCGGGTTGAACCAGTGCACGAGACAGGCCACCTGGGCGGCGAGGTTGGTCCACAAGTCGCGGCGGGCGACGTGGCCCAGCTCGTGGAGAAGAACCATGCGCAGGGTGTCTTCGCTCCAGAGCACGCTGTTGGTCGGCAAGTAGACCACTGGACGGAAGAGACCGGCGATGGCCGGCGAAACGGTGTCGGGATGAAGACGGGCGCGGACGTTGCGGTGTACTCCGAGTTGTTGGCGACAGGCTTCGAGCACCTCGTCGACGACCGGGTCGTCATGATCAATGGCCCGGCGGCGCCAGCGGGTGAGGGAAGCAAAGTCCAGGGCGAGGCGAATGGTGAAGAGCGCGAAACCTGCGGCCCACGCGATGGCGAACCAGGAGATGGTGGAGACTGCTCCAGGCTCCGCGTCACTCGCGATGGCGGGAAGCTCGACCGTGAATTTCGGAAGCAGGGCGAGAAAGGGAAGGGCGAGAAGGGTAAGAAGACTGCCGAAGGTGAGGAGCGGGGAGCGGCCGGGATCCTGTCGGCCGACGAGCCACACCGCGACCACTGCGAGGAGGGAGAGGGCGGCGCTGCTGAGGAGTAAATACATCGGATTGGAGGAGGAGCGTTGCTGGAGCGCGGCGTGATTCAGGATTCAGGATACGCGATTCAGGATGGGCTTTTTCCAAGGTGCCACCTGCATCGTGGGTCATGCATCTGTTCACAAAGCGCCACGGGGGTCACTTCTTCTTTATGAGATCCCGGATGGTATCGATTTCCTTCTTGGTGAGCTGCTGCTCGCTCGGATCGAGCAGGGCGGCCACGAGATTCTCGGGCTTTCCCCCGAAGTAGGTGCGCAAGAGGCTGTCGAGGGCGGTGCGCTTGGCTTTCCTCGGAGTGATCGAGGGCTTGTAGACGTAGCGGCGGCCCTCCTTCGAGTGACGGACCATCTCTTTACCCTCCAAGGTGGCCAGCAGGGCACGGACCGCGGAATAGGAGGGAGGATCGGGCAGATTGTCCTGCACTTCCTTCGCGGTGGCCTGTCCCAGCCGGTAGAGGATCTCGAGAATCTGGCGCTCGCGTCGCGAGAGTTGCCCTTTCTCCAATCGGTTCATGGCGGCACTCTAGACTTGTGCTATAAAACCCGCAATAATAATGTTGGAAAAACAGCAGAAAAGGTTTGACGGTCGGAGGGAATTGCTGTTTTTCTAGCATAGATGAGAGCGAAAGCGTCGAGGGAACGGAAAGGGAGATGGAAGCTGGGTCTGCTCCTGTTGGGGGTGAGTCCGATTTTCTTGAATAGTTGCGCAAGTTACGAGGGTGGCCCGGGGCAATCCGGGTGGGGCCAGACGGGTTCCGCGCCCTTTACTCCGGTTGGCGATGGCAGCTTTATCGGCGGGGGGACCGGTGACAGCTCCCTGGCGGCATCTCCTGAATACTTCCGGAAGCCCAGTGCCCCCCGGCCGGGCCAGGCCACGACCTGGGGTGCCTCCATCAGTTCCCGCATGACTTACACCAATTTCTCGCGGGCAAGCTCCAAGCCGGCCGGCGGGGTGGCGACGATTTGGTACAACGACAAGAAGGGAGTCGATGCCATGACGCACAAGAACTACCACACCTCCAGTGGCCGGGAACGCTCGGCTGGTGGCTTGGTGGAGTGGGGGATGAAGAGTGGCCTGGGCACCATGCGCAATTATCACTGGGACGGGAAACGCTTCGTGGTCGGGCGCAACGGAAGCAAGTACTCGATCTCAGTGAAGAACAACGCGCGCTCGCGCCTGGAGGTTGTCCTCAGTGTGGACGGGCTCGATGTGGTGGATGGCAAGTCCGCGAGTATCAAGAAGCGCGGCTATATCATCTGGCCTGGACAGACCGTTGAGATCAAGGGCTGGCGTTCGAGTGAGCGCGAGGTGGCTTCCTTCGTGTTCTCCAGCGTCTCGGCCTCCTATGCCAACTTGAAACATGGCAAAACGCGCAACGTGGGCGTGGTCGGAATGGCCGTCTTTACCGAGAAGGGGATCGATCCCTGGAGTGGCAATCCGGAGGATGCGAACAAGCGCTTTGCTGCGTCTCCCTTTGCAGAGGCACCAATGCAGCGCGCCCGTTAATCGATTGCCGGGGTTGTTGTCAAGGCTGAGCGAAAATCGATGCTGGAGCGGATGGCCTTCTCCTTCCGCTGTCCCATGGACTGGGATGGGATGGAGGGCGACGAGCAGACGCGCTTCTGCAAGCACTGTCGGAAGACGGTGCATGACCTTTCGGCGCGCACTGCGGTGGAGGCGGAGTAATTTGTGCGGGAGAATCCCACTGCCTGCGTGCGGTTGACGCGACGGGCGGACGGGTCGGTGGTGACCAGGGGATGTCCCCGTGAACAAAGGCGCAAGACCGCGCTCACTGCTGCGGTGATGGCCGGAACTGCAGCCCTGGCGTCGTGTGGACACGCCGAGGGGTCGAATGACTATCCCACGCTCGGCCTTTTTTGTGTGCCTCCTGAGGCGCAGAAGTGAGTCCCTCCGCCGAACGGAATTTTTAAACGATGATGATGAAGAACTGTAAACTGTGTCTGATGATTGTGGGCGTCGCCCTGGTCTTGGTGAGTGGCTGCATTCGTTGGCCGGATGCGCCCAAGCCCGTTCCGCCGGTGCCGACCGCGGATAAGGGAAAGTAGTTGGTGGTTCCGTCAGGGGCGCTCTTTTTCACCTGGTTGGGGAGTGGGAGCGCACCCTGGCTGACTGCCTGAGCGGCGCCTGTTTGAGGGCTCTGCCTGAGCGCGGTTCTCCCCCGGGAACAATTCGCGTTTTTTCTGAAAATCGCCTGCCGGGGTTTCCGGTTGGGAATGCGAGATCCTGCGTCGGGAGGGGACTTCCTACCCTGGTCAACCGCACTGCCGGCGCAGCGAACCGATCTGTCCCCCCCCCAAAAAAAACAGGCACCGAAGGCCGTCCGCCGAAAGGCGGGCGGCTTTGCCTTGATGCGATGTTGAGGAGCGATGGTGCTACGTTAAGGCCTGTGATGGTAGCGGAAGGGCTTCCCCTTCCGTTTCTTCGAGCCTGTCTGACTCGGTGAAGCTGGGATCGAAATACGAGTTCGGCATGCGAAGGCATGCCGCTACGCACGGCTCCTAGTCCCTGGACTCCAGCTGCGAGCCGGTCTCGATCTTCCCGGCGGGCTTGTCCTTCGTGTCGTAGGGAACAAAGCCGCGCCGCTGGTAGTTGTTCAGCGCGTTGGGATGATCCTTCTCGCAAGTGTGCAGCCAGACGTGGTGGACCGCTCCGAGGGTCCAGGCGTATTGGACCACGATCGTCAGGGCCGCGCTCCCGAGGCCCTTTCCGATGAACTGTTCGAGCAGTCCAAAGCTCAGGATCTCGACGTCGCCGTTCCGGTTGATCATTTCGCAGTAGCCGATTTCCTCTCCATCGATCTGCAACACGATGGTGGAGATGGGATTGGACTCGAGGTGATTGGTCCACCTCTCGGCCGACCACTCGGCACAGTCGGCCCAATCCCAACGTCCTCCCACTTCGCGATAGAAACGCTGGTTTACGCGTCCGTCGGGCGGATCGATGATGCGCAGGCACAGTCCCTCGACCACGGACGGCACAAGGGCATCGCTGGATTCCATCTGGAGGTAGTAGGTCTTCATGCCGGAGGTCGGAGATCGGCGCGAGGAAACAACGAAAGCCCGGGAAAGGAAAGAGAGTTGCGACTGGCAGTGAGCCCGGCGGCGATAGATCGGTCCGGACCGGGCGGTAGATCCGGGTATGCGCCACGCCATCCCCATTCGCCTCCTGTTCGGCCTCGCCGTCTTGACCCTGGCCTCGACCCGGGGACTTGCCGAGGGGGATGCGGAGTTCCGCTTCGCCAGGATCATCAACGACAACATGGTGCTCCAGCAGGAGAAGCCGATCGTGATCTGGGGATGGGGCCCTCCGGGGGCAACCATCGAGGTGACCATCACGCAGGATCCGGCGGTGGGCGAAGCGGCGATTTCGGCGGCGGCGAAAGCGGGCACCCGCAAGGCGCCGCCGGTGGTGGTGGAGAGCCCCGACCACCGCGTCACCGTTCGCTACGACGAACAGAATCCGCCCGTCATCAAGACCCAGACGGTGGAAGGCAGGGCGGACGGGAGTGGGCGCTGGGAGGTGGCCTTCGATTCCGCCCGGGCGAGCTTCCAGCCGACGTGGATCAGCGCGCGCAGTAAGGGCTCCGCCATTGCACTTGAGAACGCCCTGGTCGGGGAGATCTGGGTGTGCGCCGGTCAGAGCAACATGGGCTGGGGCAACTTCAATCGCAAGGGGCGCGAGGCTGCTTCCGCCGACTTTCCCGGTCTGCGCTACATCGCCTGGGAAGACTCCTGGTACAAGCCGCTCGACGATGTGCGCAAAAACATTTCCTGGCAGGAGTGCTCGCCGCAGACCGCGCAAAGGTTTTCGGCGGTGCCCTATCTTTACGGGATGTTCCTGCACCGCTACCTGAAGGTGCCGGTGGGCGTGGTCAACGTGGCGCGTGGTGGCACCCTGGGGCAGACCTGGTGCATGCGGGAGGAGTTGAATCGGATTGACCACGTCACGATCAAGACCGTCCTCAAGGACTACGATGCGGAGACGGCGAGGTGGGATGATCCCAAGGAAGTGGAGCGCATCATGAACGAGTGGCAGGAGTCGGTGAAGACCGCGGAAGGGGAGCACGCGAAGAAGGTCGCGGAAGCGGTGGCGGCCGGGAAAAAGGAGCCCCGCAAACGCCTGCCCAGGAAACCGGGGGATCCACGGGCCGGTTGGAGTCCGCCGGCGGGATTGTTCAACGCGACCGTGATGCCGATTCGGCACATGCGCATCCGGGGCGTGCTCTACTACCAGGGCGAGAACAACAACTTCATGCGCTGGACGCGTTACGAGCACACCTTTCCGCGAGTCCCGCTCTCCTTTCGCAAGGCCTTCGGGGAGAAGGCCCTCCCCTTTGGGTGCATCAGCCAGCCGGGATGGGGCACCTTTGGGTTGGACCCGGAGGTTGCGACGGTGGCGGAGGGTTACGCCATTGTGCGCGACATCCAGAAGCGCGCGCTTCGGGACGATCCGCACTCCGGGATGATCGCAACCTATCCCACGGGCAATTCCTACATTCACCCGGGTGAGAAGTTGCCGGTGGCGGAATACGCCTCGCTCTGGGCGCTCGCCCAGGTCTACGGGAAGAAGGTCGTCCACCGCGGGAACGAGTACCAGAAGTTGAAGATCGTGGATGGCCGCGTCTTCCTCTCCTTCGATGCCGATCCGGTGGTGTTCGATCGCTGGAAGCACATCGAGAACAATGCGGCATGGCAGGTCCTGCCCAGTCCGCGCGAAGGGAACGCCGAGATTCTTGGGTTCATCATCGCGGGAAAGGATCGGCGTTGGTATCCGGCCCAGGCCCGGCAGCAGAAGTTTGAGGGGGCCTGGACGATCGAGGTCTCCAGTCCCCTGGTGCCGGAGCCGGTGGCTGTGCGCTATGGCTGGGCGAACTGGCCGACCGGAAACCTGGTGGGAAGAGAACGGCTGCCGATGGCGACCTTCCGCACCGACGACTGGCCCATCCCGGAAGGAGTGAACTACTCGGACGAGGCGAAGAAGGCCTCCGAGGCGAAGCTGAAGGAACTGAAGGAGATTGGCGCGCAGCAGGCGGCCGACCGAAAACTGCGGCAGGCCTTGTTGGATGTGCCGCGCTTGGAACGGGAGCGCTTCAAGGGGGATGGAGCAGGCTTGCTCACGAGCAAGATTGCGCGGTTCGAAGCGATTCTCGATGAGCTTGAGTCGAAGGAGGCGGCGCGCGCCCTCGAACGCGTGCGGCCGGACCTCAAGGAGAAGCTGAGCGACCTGCGCAAGGGTGTTGCGGCCTTGAAAAAGTAATCCTGACCCACCCCCCAACATGCGAATCGTTGCACTTCTCCTGGTGGGATGGTCCTTGCTCGCGAGAGCTGAGGAAGTCGTCAACCCACAAGTCTATCTTCTCATCGGCCAGTCGAACATGGCCGGCCGCGCGCCGATCGGCGAAGCTGAGAAGGAGCCGCTGGCGCGTTGTCTCTTGTTGAACGCGAACGGCGAGTGGGAGCCCGCCAGCAATCCGCTCAATCGCTTTTCGACCATTCGCAAGGGACTCGGAATGCAGAAGGTGAATCCGGGCTACAGCTTTGCGAAAAAGTTGCTGGCTGCGGACAAGACGCTCACGGTGGGGTTGGTTGTGAACGCCAAGGGGGGCTCGAGCATCCGGCAGTGGGAAAAGGGGGACAAGTTCTATGACGAGGCGGTGCGCCGTACGCAGCAGGCGATGAAGAAGGGCGAACTGGCCGGTGTTCTCTGGCATCAGGGCGAGTCGGATCAGAACGATGCGGAATACCTCGCGAAGTTGAAGGAACTGATCGCAAACCTGAGGAAGGATCTCGGCAGTCCGGAGTTGCCCTTCGTGGCCGGACAGGTGAACAAGGTGGAGTTGATCAACAAGCAAGTGGCGCGCCTTCCGGCTGAAGTTCCACTCACGGCCTTCGCCAGTTCCGAGGGCCTGACCTGCATGGATCGTTGGCACTTTGATGCGAAGAGCATGAAGACGCTGGGGGAGCGCTATGCCGATGCGATTCTGAATTTGCGGAAGAACTCCGGGGGAGCCGGAAGAGTGCTCCAGCCCGCTGGTTCCAGATGAATCCCGATCTCAGGACCATGTTCCCGCTTTGGAGTGGAGGACGATTGACTCGTTCGAGCTACCTCTCCAGAGTTTGCCCAGCCATGCGTTACCTCCTCGCTCTCGCCCTCGTTGTCCTGACCTCTTCCGTGGCCCATGCGGATCATCACAAGAAGAAGGCCGTTTCCCTCTTCAACGGAAAGGACCTCTCCGGGTGGGTGGTGATGTTCGATGGGGACTGGAAAGTTGAGGAAGGGGTCATCGTGGGTCGCAAGGGCGTGAAATGGACGACCGATCCGAAGAAGAGCGGTTCGTGGCTGCGCACCGAGAAGGAGTACAGCAACTTTGTCTTCGAGTTTGAGTACGCCATCAACAAGAAGGGCAACAGCGGCGTCTTTCTGCGCTCGGGGCTCAAGGAGAACCCGGCCTTCACCGGGCACGAAATGCAGATCCTCGATGATCACGGCCGCGCGAAGCCGGAAGTGTGGAGCACCGGGGCCCTCTACGATGTGGTGGCGGCCAAGAAGAACATGTCCAAGCCCGCGGGAGAGTGGAACAAGGTGAAGATTGAAACCGACGGTCCGCGGATCAGGATCTGGTTCAACGGTGAGCAGATCGTCGATCACAAATCCGACCGCCGGACGAAGGGCTACCTTGGTCTGCAGAACCACGACGAGCGTGCGGTGGTGAAGTACCGGAATCTGGTAGTGACGGAGAAGTAAGGGAAAGGGAACTCCAGGGGCGGCTGGTCAAGAGTCGAGGGCTCGAGGAGCGCGACCCCTGACTTTCAGAGATTCTGACCTGCGACCTTGCGTTTTTCCTGGAATTCACCCATCTTCCCCCTCCACTCCCCGGGCGATCGCGGGGTTGTCGTTTCGGCGGGAGCCTCGAGGAAAGTCCGGACACCACAGGGCAGCGTGCCTCGTGAAAGCGAGGGACGGTTCGGTGCAAGCCGGGCCGGACGGAAAGTGCAGCAGAAAATAAACCGCCGATGGCCCGCAAGGGCACAGGTAAGGGTGAAATGGTGGGGTAAGAGCCCACCGCTCCGAGGGTAACTGAGGAGGCATGGCAAACCCCGCGTGGTGCAAGACAGAACAGGGGAAGGGTCGCCCGCCCGACCAGGATCCCCGGGTAATAGTCGCACCCCGCTTCGGCGGGGTCCCGCGCCGTTCGCGGCACGGGAAGAGAAATGGTCGTCGCCCCGCTCTGCGGGGAACAGAATCCGGCTTACAGGGGGGTGGACCGTACTGGAGTAGACAGGATCCAGTAAACAGTGTTCAGGCTGATTCAGATTGCGCCCGGCGGAATCTGGATTTAATTGATCTCCGTGTCCGAAACGACCGAGCCCAATTTCAAAACCCGGGATCTTCCGGAGCGGCTCGGGCCGATGACGGTGAAGGAGCTGCGGCAGGGATTGCGGCGGGGGATGTTCATCTATCCGTTCATCGGGATCCACCTGCTCGCGGTGGTGGCCATGGTCGCGGAGTTCAAGATGAAGGAAGTGGAGAAGTTTACGGACTTCGCGGGCGTGCTCAACCTGCTTCTTTTTCTGCCAGGCGACACGTTTTCCGGAGCGTTCTGGGCAGTGACCGGGGCGGTCTGCCTGTTCTTCATGCCGCTCGGCGGACTTGCCTTGATGGGGCAGGAACTGGAGGAGGGAAACCACGAGCTCCTCCTCATGACGCCGCTCTCGCGCTGGAAAGTGGTGCGCGGAAAGTTTATCGCCCTCTGGGGGCTTTGCCTGCTCACCTTTTCCTCCCTGCTGCCCTACATGATTGTGCGCTACCTCATCGGGGGCATCGATGTCTGGCGCAATATCGCGATGGCCCTCACGGTGGTCCTCTTCTCCGGCATGATGGCTGCGGGGGCGATCGGCGCATCATCCTTCACCGGCATTGCGGGGCGAATTGGAACCCTGATCCTGTTCATCGGCTCGATGCTGGCCTCCCTCGCGACCGTGTGTGGATTTGCGGGTGCAGTCACCGACCACGCCGGCATCGTGTTCCATCTCAACGCGCTCTCGGTGGCCTTCTGTTACATCGTGTTCGGATTGGCGCTGGCACGTTCCCGGATCCGGCTCGTGGTGCATCACTACGAGGTAAAACCGAGTTGGATGATCATCGGTCTTCTGTTCTTCACGCCATTCGTGGTCCTGATGGCGACCTTCATGACCTTCTTCCACGCCGGTGGGGTCGGCCTCATCGGGATGGGTCTGGTGGGATGGTTTGCCGACGTCAGTCCCAAGGCCCCCAAGTGGGTGCAGGCGCCGGTGGCGAACATTCCCGGTCAGACACCGGCCTTCCCCATGGCGCCGACAATGAAGGTCCCCCCGCAAGGAGTCCCCGGCCAGTTCCCACCGCAACCTCCCGCCTTGCCCGGGGTCATCGCCGGAACTCCGCCGAGGCCTGCGAACATGCCCGAACCTCCCGTGCCGGGAGCCACTCCGAGCGAGTCCGAGGAGACTGGGCCGGGAGGTGAGGAGAGGGAGTGAAGACCAAGGAACGGGCTTGGCAGGGACGCGATCCCGAATCAATCGGGGAGGACTGCAGTGGCCGGCACTTCCAGTAATTTCATTCGGCTGGTCTCGCCCTTCACGATCTTCACTCCCGACTTCGCCACGCCAAACTCCTTGGCGAGGAAGGCAACGAGGGCCTTGTTGGCTTTTCCATCAACCGGGGGAGCCTGCAGGCGAACTCGGAGGACGCGTCCGGCTTGGGGGTCATCCTCCCAGCCGAGAACCCGGGTCGTCCGGGCATTGGGGGTGACCTTGACGGGAATCTTCATGTGCCGGGCAGGAGAAGAGAAAACTGCCTGCTCGCAAAGCATCGATGCAAGCAATGTTCGGAATTGCAGAATCGATTTCGTGTTCCGGGACCGCATCGGGTAGAACCTCACCTGTGGCAGACGAAGAACAGGACGCGCACGAACCAAATCGCCGGAACTGGACTTCGTTTTGGAGCCTCATGGGACTCCAGGCGCAGAATGCCTTCAACGACAAGGCCCTCCAGTACACCCTGCTGCCCCTGGGAATCTGGATCGCGGCCGGCGCAGGGTGGGCGACCTATTTCCCCCATGTGCTCAGCTTGCTGATCCTCTCTCCCTTCATTCTCTTCGCTCCCATCGCGGGATGGGCCAGTGACAACTTTTCCAAGACCCGGGTGATCCGGCTCACGGCCTGGATGCAGTTGGCCGTCCTGTTCGTGGTGATGGGTTCGTTCGGCCTGAAGTTCCTGCCGCTGGGAGTCATCTGTTTCTTCTTCCTGGCTCTGCAGTCAACCATTCTCAGTCCCGCCAAGTTGGGCATCATCAAGGAATTGGTGGGTTCGAAGCGCCTGGGATTTGCGAGCGGGGTGATGGAGATGTTCACCATCCTCGCGATCCTGATAGGGCAAATCGCGATCAGCTTCTGGTTCACCGGCCGACTTGACAGTTCGGGCGACGGCTGGCGAGCCGGTCTCTTTCCCATGTTGGTGGTGACCTTCGGTGCGGTGGTCACCCTTGTGATGGCCTACTCGATTGAAGTCGTTCCGGCACAGAACAAGGTCCTTTTCAGGCGGTCGATCATCATCAGTCACTTCAAGCAGCTCGGAGATCTCTTCCACGCCCGCCCCCTCCGGCTCAGCGCTCTCGGCGTGGCCTACTTCTGGGCGTTTGGAGCGATCGTGCAGCTGGTCTCGATCCAGATCGCGCGCGAACTCTACCCCGCGGGCGACTCCTACTTTGCCAGCTCCTCGGCCTGGATGATGCTCGCGGCGGGAGGGGGGATTGCGGTGGGCAGCATTCTCGCGGCGATGATCAACAAGCAACACATCGAGCTCGGACTCCTTCCGCTGGGTGGGATCATCATGGCCATATCGGCCCTGCTACTCACTTTGACGCAGCCGGAAACGGCCTTCTTTTATGCTACCCTTGCTGCCACCGGATTTGGGGCGTCCTTCTTCTTCGTTCCGGTAAACGCCTTCCTCCAGGACGAGTGCGATCCCAGCCAGCGGGGAAACACCCTGGCGGGGTCCAATTTGCTGAACTGCCTTGCCATGTTTGGCGCGGTGTTACTGCAGCTGCTGCTCATCAAACTGGGCATGAGTTGGCAGCAGCAGTTCCTCCTGATTGGCATCACGGTCTGCGCGGCCACCTGGTACGTCATGCGCCTGCTTCCCCGAGCCTTCGTGAAGCTGCTCACCATGAGCGCCCTGCGCGCCATCTATCGCATCGAAACGATCGGGGCGGATCGCATGCCGGAGAAGGGCGGCGTCCTGCTCACCCCGAATCACATCAGCTACCTCGATGCCCTGATCCTCACCGCCGCCAGCCCGCGGCCGGTGCGCTTCCTGATGGTGAGTCACTACTTCAAAAAGCCCCTGATCGGGAAGTTCGCCGAGCTCTTCGACACCGTTCCGATTTCCACCACGCGCGCGAAGGACGCGATCCAGATCGCGGCGGCGGCAGTCAAAGAGGGAAACGTGGTGTGCATTTTCCCGGAAGGGGAGCTCTCGCGAAGCGGATTCCTGGGGGAACTGAAGCGCGGCTTTGAACTCATTGCGCGCAAGGCCGACTGCCAAGTGCAACCCGTCTACCTCGATGGCCTCTGGAAGTCGATTTTCTCGGCGGAGCGTGGGAAGTTCATCTGGAAGCTGCCCCGCGCCCTTCCGTTTGGGGTGCGGGTGGGATTCGGGGAGCTCCGCGGTGCCCGGGAGTTCACCGCCAGCGAGGTGAAGCGCGAGTTCAACGCCCTGGCCGGGACTGCCATTGCGCATCGTTGCGAGTGTGCCGCGGACCTCGACTCCTTCCTCGAGCGCTGCCGAACCAGGGCCAGGGCCCTGGCGTGGTGGCAGGATGGCAAGTTGCAATCGTGTAGCTGGGGTGAGGTAAGACAGGTGATCGATGGCAAGGAAGAGCCCGCAGGGTTGGCCGGCGGTCACCGGGGGGCGGAAGCATGGCTGGCCGAGTGGAAAGCGTTGGCGGAGTTGCCGGAAGAGCAGTGGCGTGCCCTCATTCTCAATGCCAACCAGGTGTCCGATCCCTACAATCTCGGCCTGGGGAAGAGCGCCGTCCTCATCGACAGCGAGGCGTCAGCTACCGTGCGGCGGGTATGGGGAATGCTTCTCCCGGCCCTTGCACGGACCCATGCGGTGAGCTTTGGTCCCGAGGATGATGCGACCACCATCGAGGGGCTGCGCAAGGCCAAGGTTGTCCTGCGCGATTTGGTGGGCACCAATCGTCTGAGTGCCTACCTTGGGACTGACCAGCCGGATGAGGAACCGCTCGTCCATTACCGGTTTGGCGGTGGTGCGCAGAGCGAGGAGGATGCCGGGAAACGCATCTTTGCAGGCTATGAAACGAATGGCCGCGTTCTCAGCCTCTCCATCCCGCACGCGCCCATCATTCGGAAGAACGACCTGGAACAGCGGGGGTGGAATGAGGATTCCCATGGTCGACTGCTCACCGGCTTCGTCGTGAACGAGTTCGAAGGCGGTCTTGAGCTGACCGGGGAGATGGTGGAAGGCGCAATCGAACTTCCCGGGTGGTCGCTTGATGCGAGAGGGTTCCTGTGGGCGAAGGAGTAGGTGCCGGCAGGGGGAAGTGTAGAGGTATCCAGTAATCTGTATTCAGATGATTGGAGCAATGGCAGGAGGCTGCGCGATCTTCTCCGAAAGAAAAGTGCGCGCGATTTCTCGCGCGCACTTCGGACGATAAGATTAGTTGTGCTGTGAAATCTACTACTGCCCGGTGGGGTCTGCCTTGGTTGCCGCTCTCAGCTCGAGGAGCATCTTGGCGATGGCATCTGCAATTTGTGCCGGGGAATCGGGAAGGGGTACGATGATCGCTTCGGCATCGTGGCTGGTGTAGCCCTCGATCTCGCCATCCTTGCCATCGATGATGATGGTGCGGCCTTCCCCGGAGGGCTCTCCGCTGAGATTAGTGAGGATCTTGGCGGACTCGGGATCGAGCTGCTTCTTGATGGCCTCGGCCTGGTCTGCGTCGAAGCCGTAGAGCACGATGGTCACTCCGTTGTATGCCGTGGCTCCGCGGGGGCCGTCAGGAATGGTCGGATCATCCTTGGGGATGAGAAAGAAGGCCGCCACGGCGATGAGGACCAGAGCGGCGGCGGCGCCACCGAAGGCGGGTTGCGCAAAGAGGCGCGAAATCTTGGCGAAGATGGACTCGGAGTGCTCTTCGCTCGCGGTCCGGGCGGGGAACTTGGCCTTGGCCTTCCCGTACTGGTCCTGAATCCGGTCGCGGAGGGCATCCGGAAGGGGGGGTACATTGTCGGCCTCCTCGGAATGGAAGCTCTTGGCCAGGAGGGCCTTAAGCTCTTCGTGATCGGGTGTTTGAGAATCAGTTTTCATCGTCCTTTGCCTTCAACCGCAGGGAAAACGGGCCATTTTCAACTCAGCAGGGTTTTTTGCAGCTTCTCGAGGGCTCCCTCAAGGACCTGATTCAGGATTCGGCGTTTCTTGGAGACTGAGTGACCGGGTTCCAGCCTTAGTTTTTCAAGGGTTTCGGCGTCATCGCAGAGCTCACCCATGGTGGCGCTTTGGGAGACGTAGACCTTAAAAACGAGCTCCCACTCGAATTCATCGAGAGCTTCGCCGCATTGGCGGTAGATTTCGTCGAAGCTGAGCTGGCCGATCGCGCGATCCGGGTCGGAGCCTTCGTGCTCGAATTGCATGGCGCCATCTTCCCGCTCAGTGAGGTCCTCGAAGGAACTTTGCGTGTTGGGCTGGTTCTTCAAGGCACCCTGCTTGCGGCGCCAGTCGATGGCACGGAATTGCACCATTTTGGAAAAGAGGGGGATGACCTCTTCAAAAACCACGATGGACTCGATGGGCGCTTTGCCATCCTTGGCTCGCTCCCGGGCGAGCTCGGCGAAGGTCTCGAGGTAGACGTCCTCGGCATCCTGGTTTCCCAGGCCCTTGCGCAGGAGGAGGTGGAAGCCGAAGGGCCGCAGGATGGGATCCAAGCCGTTCCACTCGCGGTCCGAAAATCCTTCTCCACCCTTCTTTTTAAGGAGATCGAGGTTCAGGTTCTCCTCGTAGCGTTCGTCTTTGGGGTCGTGGCAAATCTGCGGATCAGACTTGCTGGTGCGATCGCCGGCGACATTGTGGCGGGCATGGTCGTGCGCGCCTTCCATCGCCTCGGCCGAGAACTCGGCGTTGGAAGGCTGCAACCTGTAACGATCGAGCAGGTTCTCGAAGATCTCGAAGGCCAGTGCGCCCGCGGCCTTCTCAGAAAGCAGGACGCCCTCCACCGGCCTCATGGCGCGGCGATAGGTCGCGCGCCAGAGCTTTTCAAAGAACTCAGGATCAGGCTCGCCGGAGCGATTCATAGCAGTGTCCCCGCGGGACAGCCCTAGGAAACAATGTCTAACTACCCTAAAGCAAGGCTGCGGACCGGGATTGTTGAGGAAAATGGACCGCAGCGGGCGCAGAGGAGGGGAAATGGGCCGCTGAGGGCCCAGAGAGGCGTCGGAGAGGAAAATTTGGGGGAAATGAAAATCGTTTCGCGCACCCTGCGGTTGGGATAACGTGCTTCATATGTGGTCAGGAGGTCACTCCATTCGATTAATTGCAATTGCAGGCGGACTCGCAGGTTCGTTGGGCATCGTTTCGGGCCAAACCCCGCTTTGCAGCGGTCAGCACCCCGGCAACCCGGAATTAATCTCAGGAGCGGCCTCCTGTTTCTACAACGAAGTCAACGGCGTGGGGCAGACCCTCATCAGGCTCGATGACACCAGCATCATTCGCTGGGACCACCTCGGGCTGAGGGATCCCGCGAGCAGCCTCACTTTTGAGTGGAATGGCGGAGCTACCAACGCGGCGGTCATCAACCGTTTGGAGCGGGCTCCACTGGGACAACGCCAGCAGACGATCGCGGGAACGATCGAGTTCCTGGACGGCGCCCTCATTGTCAATAGCCCCAACGCGGAGCTGAGCATTCGGGGGAACGTGGCGGCCCGTTCACTCATCATCACCACGCACAATCTCGATCCGGCCATGGAGCAACAATTGCTCAGCGGTCAGCCGGCGGATTTCACCGGTTCTGCTCATCCTCTCACCGTCATCGACGGTCACATCGTCGCCACCGGTGGCGACCTGGTTCTCGCTGGGGCGCATGTCCTCAATAGCGCAGGGCCAAACCCCGCGGACGATGCTGGTGAGATCCTGGCCCAGAATGGATCAGTACGAATTTTCGGAGGGCAGAACTTTCGCCTCCTCCCCAGTGGCAACGAGCGCATTCAACGATTGCCCGGACATGAGGGGGGCTTCCTGAACAACTCCCAGACGATTCGCGCTGGTCAGCATCTCGAGATCGTGGCCGAGAGCGAGATCATGAACAACGGTCGATTCGAAGCGGGCCCCGTCACCGGACAAGCCTACCTGCGGGTCGACATTGGGGGAACGATCCTCAACCATCCCAACGCGATCATCTCAGCGGTCGTGATCAATAGTTCTGTTCAGATCGTGGGGATGGGGCAAACCATTGAGCCCGACGAAGGGGACTCGCCTTCTCCCCTGAGCACCGGCATCAGCCGCTTCCCGCTGGTGAACCGCCCCGGGGAGGTGCAAAGTTCCCGCCGGGTGGTAGTCTACGAAAATGCTCCCACCACCGGAAGCGCGAGCTCCCAACGCCAACGCTCCAACCGAAGTGTGGGAGCATCCCCCCGACGCAACACGCAGGTTGCAAGTAATACCACCGCCAGCCGGGGAACTCACCTCGCGCGGGGACAAAGTTTCTTCGGATTGCGCGGAGGAGCGCGAGCGAAGAAGAAGAGGTAGGAGAGGAAGAGTGCCCCGCCCCGAGACGAGGATGATCCAACGGGTCCGGTGCGACCGAGGGGCCCGGATTCAGGATTGAGCATTCAGGGTAGAGACCTGTGGAGAAGGAACCCTGGACCCTGCACCCGGAGGCAGGGTGAACGCTGCCATTCGTGATCGGCCCGCCGCTCTCTTCCACAAAAGAGAAGGGGGAGAACCTAAGTTCTCCCCCCTCTGTTGGGTTGCCTGTGAAATGGGTTTTATGAAAATAAATCTCTACCGCAGTGCAGCTTCAAGCAGTCTCAGCTGTGAACCGTGGAGGCGTCAACCTCGAAGTTTTCGCTTTGCCCGGAAATGGTTCGCTTCGCTAAAGCAACCGGAGTTCCTCGTGATTGCGAAGCGAGACCAGTGCGCCGTCGTAATTCGTTCGCTGGTCAGTGGGTTCTACACCGAGAAACCGGGGCAGAGCGTCATGCCATGGCAGGAAATCTGCCGACGCCTTGGACCACTTGCTTCGAACTGAGAGCGGGCATTTGATCTGGTGCGGTTCATCAAGACTTTCAAATCATGCCTGCTTGGCACTGGTCTCCCGCACGTCTTCACAAGCGGCCTGGGAGGATTGAAAGACGAGCAAACCACACCGGGTAGGATTCCCATCCGGGGCGCCCGGGCTGCTATGAATACTCCCCGCGCTGGTCTCCCTCTCTTCGTTGTCCTTGCGGTAGCGGGCTCGATGGCGGGAGCAGCTCCGCTCGACTACCAGTCGCAGGTGCGCCCCATTCTGAAAGAGCGCTGCTTCAAGTGCCACGGGGAGAAGAAGCAGAAGGGCAAGCTGCGGCTCGATACCCTCTCCGCGGATCTCCTCAACGATCGCCCCGCCGCTGAGCGTTGGCACGATGTGCGGGACGCGCTCAACCTGGGTGATATGCCCCCAGAAAAGGAGCCGGAGTTGAACCGGGAGGACCGGCAGCTTCTCGTGACCTGGATCGACCAGGAAATCGACGCGCTGCTCAAGGCCAGGAAGAATACCGATGGTCGCGTGGTGTTGCGACGGCTGAACCGGGTGGAGTACCAGAACACCATGAGCGATCTCCTTGGGATCGAAGCTGACTTTTCCAGGAACCTTCCCCCGGAGGGACTCTCGAAGGACGGCTTTCGCAACAACGGATCGGCCCTGCAGATGTCCGACCTGCAGTTGGATTACTACCTGGCAGCAGCGCGGGACGGTTTGCGGAAAGCGATCGTGACCGGGCCCGAGCCGGAGGTATTCCGCTACCAGAGCGTGAAGACCGTGAGGGACAAGAACCGCGGGAGCAACATCCTCGACCAGGATCAGCAATTCATCGCAAAGCTGATGGAATACCCGGAAGAGGGTGAGATCATCATTCGCGCCAAGGCGCGGGCGAAGTTCGCGAAGGGGCGAGGATTTCCCCAGTTGCGGGCGGCAATCGGTTACCGCGCCGATGTGCAGGCCCCGCGTGGGTTCATGGATCCGGTTGACGTCACCAGCGAGGAGTGGCAGACCTTCGAGTTCCGCGGCCGGATGGAGAACTTCCCGTTGCCGAGTAAAACGCAGAGCAAGTTTCCCGGCTTGCTGATCTGGCTCGACAATGCTTACGCGGAAGGGCGCGACAAGCCCTTGAAAGCGCGGGGCAATGGCAAGAAGCGGAAGGACACGAAGGGGAAGGAACTGACCTACCCGCAGATCGAGATCGCCTCGATGGAATTTGTAGGGCCGGTCTTCCAACATTGGCCCCCGGCCCAACACACCCGCATCCTCTTTCCTTCGAAGCTGCGTCGAGACGAGCTGACCTACGCGGGATCTGTTCTGGAGGTGTTCATGAGCCGCGCTTTCCGCCGGCCGATTGCGAAGGAGGAGGTGCAGCCCTACCGCAAATTCTTCCAACGGGTGCGCAAGAGCAGCCCCTCGTTCGAGGAAGCGATTCGCGAAACGCTCGCGATGGTCCTGATCTCGCCGGACTTCCTCTACCTCGTGGAGCCGGCCGGGGAGACGAAGCGCCGGGTCTCCGACTGGGAACTCGCTTCGCGCTTGTCGTTTTTCCTTTGGAGCACCATGCCCGACCAGCGGCTCTTCCAGCTGGCCCGCAAGGGAACCCTGCATGAGCCGGCCGTCCTGCATGGAGAGGTGGCCCGCATGATCAAGGACCAGCGCTCATGGCAGTTCGTGGAGCAGTTTGCCGACCAGTGGCTCGATGTCGGGGCAGTCGACCGGGTGGCTGTGAATCCGGAATACTATCCCAAGTTTGACAACGCGCTGAAGCCGTCGATGCGGGGCGAGACCGTGCACTTCTTCGCCGAGCTCCTCTACAAGAACCTGAGCGCGCTCAATATCCTGGACTCGGACTTTACCATGCTCGATGAGCCGCTGGCGAATCACTACGGGCTGGAAGGCCCACGCGGGAGCACCTTCGAGCGCGTGGCGCTGAAGCCTGGAGACCAGCGCGGCGGCGTCCTCACCCACGGAAGCGTCCTGCTGGGAAACTCGACCGGCGAGGATTCGCATCCGGTCAAGCGCGCGGTGTGGATTCGCGAGCGTCTGCTCGACGATCCGCCCGCCGACCCACCGCCCAACGTCCCCAATCTCGATTCGACCGATCCGAACTTTGCCAGCCTGCCGGTGCGCGAACAGTTGAAGCTGCACCGCGGGGAGGCATCCTGCGACGATTGCCACCGCGCGATTGATCCGTGGGGAATCGCGCTCGAAAACTTTGGGGGAGACGGTCTCTGGCGGGACCGCATCAAGCGCAAGAGACCCAACGCCAAGGGCATGGCCCACCAGCCGGTGGTGAGCGAAACGACCCTTCCGGATGGCAGCGCGGTGGTGGGCGCCGCCGGCTTGAAAAAGTATCTCCTCGAGCATCGCCGGCCACAATTTGCGAAGGCCCTTACCGCCAAGCTCCTGGCCTACTCGCTCGGCCGCACCCTCGAACTGACCGACAAGAAGACCGTTGCGGAGCTGACCGCAAAGTTCGTCGAGAGCGACTACCGGATTGGCGACCTGATTCAGCTCGTGGTGGCCAGCGATCCATTCCATAGTAAATGAAACTGAGTATGAGCCGCAAACCCTGGCATCTTCATCGGCGCACCTTCCTCCATGGCGTGGGCGCTACCTTGGCCCTGCCGTTCCTCGAGTGCATGGGCGCGAGCGTGAAGGCGCACCCCCGGCCGAAGCGATTCTGCACGATCTACTTTCCCTACGGGGTGAGTTTGCCCAGGAAGGGGAAGGACGGCGCGCAGTGGACTTGGTTTCCGAGCGGGGAGGGCCGCGACTTCCAGTTCAACGAGAGCCTCAAATGTCTCGAGCCGCTGCGGGAGCACGTCACCGTCCTGGCTGGGCTCTCGCATCCGCACGGCCGCAAGATTGGGGGGCACGATACCGCCGACATCTTTCTCACCGCCGCCAAGCTGAAAGGCGGACAGCTCAAGAATTCGGTCTCGATCGACCAACTGCTGGCGGAGAAACTGGGAGAGGATACCCGTTTCCGGTCCCTGAGTCTCTCGGTCGACGGCGGAGTCGGGGAGGCGACGCGCTCCAGCACGCTTTCCTTCAACCGCAATGGCCAGCCCGTGCCCGCCCTGCACAAGCCCCGCATGGTCTACAACCGCCTCTTTGGCGTGGAAGAAGGACCGCTCGATCAGCAACGCCAGGAGTTGCGCAATTCGGGCAGCATGCTCGACCTCGTGCTTGAGCATTCAAAGTCGGTGCGCCGAAAGCTCGGAAAGCAGGACCAGGAAAAATTCGACGAGTACATGCAATCGGTCCGCCAGATCGAGCTGCGTGTGGAGCGATCTGAAAAATGGCTCGATGTGCCCAAGCCCATGGTCGACTCCGTGGACCTGCACCTCGACGCCGATGATGAAACGCCCGGTGAGCTCATCAAGACCATGCTGGACCTGATGTTCCTCGCGATCCAGACCGACTCGACCCGCTTCCTCACCTACCAGATGGGGAATATGAACGGCGCGACCTCGGTTGCCACCAAGTTCCCGGCCCTGCTCGGCTTCGGCAAGAACCAGCACAGTCTCGCCCACGGCTGGAACAAGCCGGGCGGAGCGGAAGCGCTTGGGAAGTGGGACCGGTTTCGCGCGCGGCAGTTGAGCTACTTCCTTCAGCGCCTCCAGGAGTCCCGGGAAGGAGAGGGCAACCTTCTCGATCACACCGTGGTTCTCTACGGGAGCAGCAACAGCAACACGCATAACAACACGAACTACCCGCTGGTCCTTGCTGGTGGCGACAAGCTAGGATTCAAACATGGACACTTCCACAAGTTCAGCAAGGATGTGCCTCTCTCGAATCTCTTCGTCACCATGATGAACCGGCTGGGCCTTCCGTCGGAGTCGTTTGTTGACAGCACGGGCGAAATGACCGAGGTGGTTGGCTAATTCGCAGCGTCATGTATTGGTTACTTGCAGTGTTTCTCCTCGGCCTGTTTTACGTTTCGGTAAACCCGGGCAAGGTCGTCGATTCGGGAGCGCTCCGTTCGGCTTGGATTGTCTTCCTCCTGATCCCTCTCAGCCAGGTTGTCTTTTTGATCATCAAGGGGAGCCACCTGAAATCTCCGAGGGGCCTGGTCGTGGTGGAGCCCTGGTCCAACGGCATCGTCTGGCTGCCCTTGGCGGTCAGTAATTACCGGTTGATCGGTGCGCTCATTCCCGGCCAGGGGCAAGGGCGGCCGAAAATTCCCAATTAGCAATGAGGGAGGGACTCCTGCTGCTCTCGAGCGACCGGGTCGATGCATCGTTTCGCGAGGGATTCTGGCGGTGGATCTCGCTGCTGGCGGAGGGAGATTTCCAGGCGGCGGTCGAAGCCTTGCGCTGGGGCGAGGGAACGGAAATGTCGCCCGGGCAATTGGAAGAGCGCATTGCGACCTTCTTCAACGATTCGGATGTCATGGTGCCGATCGTTCCGAACGAACGCCTCGTGGCGATGATTGACGAGAAGATGGAGATCGAATGGGACGAGGAAGATGGCTGGGCCAGGGCGCTCCTCCCGGTGAGCAACGAACCGGATAAGGCGAAGGACGACAACGTTGCCCTGATGGGAATCGCGATTACCTTCTTTGTCGTGAAGCAGGGAGAGCACCAGGTCCTGGAATTCGAGAAGTTCCACGTTTGAATCGATGCCCAGCCGCTATCGCTTTGCTGAATATTCGTCGGAATGGCCGCGGGAGTTTGAACGGGAGGCGAAGCGGTGGCGTGAGCTGCTCGGAGCGGAACTGATCGAGGTGCATCACATCGGAAGCACCTCCGTGCCTGGCTTGGCGGCCAAGCTCATCATCGATGTCCTGCCCCTGGTGCGCGAGATCGGGCGCGTCGATGAAGTGAGCGCGGCCTTGGAGGACGCCGGCTGCAAGGCCTGGGGCGAGTATGGCATTCCGGGACGAAGATTCTTCACCAGGGACAGCGATGGAGAACGCACGCACAATGTGCACCTGTTCGAGAAGGGGAATCCGGAGAGGGAACGGCACCTGGCATTCTGTGCATATCTCAGGTCTCATCCCGAAGCATGTGACGAGTAGCAAGCCTTGAAGAGGGAAGTGTATGCCCGCCACCCGGCCGACCTCGAGGCCTACATCAACGGTAAGGATGCTTGGATCAAGAGGGTGGAGAAGCTCGCCACGGTTTGGTGGCGGGAGAAGAATTTCTAGGGGGAATGGCGCTAGGTTAAGACCGGGGATCGTAGCGGAAGGGCTTCCCCTTCCGTTTCTTCGAGCCTGTATAATTCCTTGAAGCTGGGATCAAAACACGTAATCGGCGCGCGAAGGCGTGCCGCTACGGGCGCATTGACCTGGCGCCATTCTTCCGAGGGGAGAGTTGAAAATTCTGTGCGCCGTGCAGGTGAGCTGCTTTGGTCGACTCATGCTTCGCCCACTGCTCGCCTCTGCATTCCTCCTTTCACCCGTTGCGGCCGTTTCGCAGGGTCTCCCGGCCAAGCCCAACATCATCTACATCATGGCCGATGATCTCGGCTATGGAGACCTCAGCTGCTTTGGGCAGGAAATGGTGCCCACTCCGAATCTCGATCAACTGGCCAGGGAGGGGATGAAGTTCACCGATTTTTATGCTGGCTGCACGGTTTGCCGGCCCTCCCGCCTCTCGCTGTGGACCGGGAAGCATATGGGACACACCCCGATCTGGTCGAACGCAAGCTATCACTTCAAGTCCGGAGACGTGACGGTGGCCGAGTTGCTCAAGGGCGTCGGCTACCAGACGGGCGGGATAGGCAAGTGGGCGATGGGTGGGGTGGAGACCAGCGGCTTTCCGCTCAAGAACGGATTCGATTTCTGGATGGGCTATCTCGACCAGGGACAGGCGCACAACTACTACCCTCCCCACCTCTGGCGAAACAGGGACAAGTATCCGCTGGCCGGAAATGTGCTCTCCGATCATCCCCAGGCGCGCGGCCGGGTGTCCAAAAAGCGCGTGACCTGGTCGCACTCCGTCATGACCAGGCAGGCCTTCGACTTCATCAAGGAAAACCAGGAGAACCCGTTTCTCCTGCACATGCACTGGACCATTCCGCACGCCAACAACGATGGCGGGCGGGTGACCGGTGACGGGATGGAAGTGCCGGACTACGGAAAGTACCAGGACCGAGACTGGCCGAACACCGCCAAGGGACAGGCCGCCATGATCACCTGGATGGACGCGGACGTGGGTCGCCTCCTCGACTTGCTGAAGGAGCTGAAGCTCGATCGCAAAACCCTCGTCATCTTCACCTCCGACAACGGCCCGCACTCGGAGGGTGGACACAAGCACGAGTTCTTCAACGCAAACGGTCCGCTGCGCGGCTTCAAGCGCGACCTCTACGAAGGTGGCATTCGCGTGCCGACCATCGCGTGGTGGCCCGGCGTGGTGAAAGCGGGCACCGTTTGCGCAGAGCCGTTGGCGTTCTGGGATTTCCTGCCCACCGCCTGTGAACTGGCAGGCGCCAAGGCGCCGGGTGGGATCGACGGGCTCTCATTCGTGGACGCCCTGCGCGGCGACGAGCAGAAGAGTCACGACTATCTCTTCTGGCGCTTCGGAAACAAGGCCGCTCTGCGCAAGGGAAAATGGAAGGCAGTGCGAGTCGATCCGAAGAAGGCGACTGAGCTCTACGATCTGGAGAAGGATCTCGGAGAGGAGAACAACCTCGCGAAGGAGCACCCGGAGGTTGTGAAGCGACTGGAAGGCTTGATGGCGGCGGCCTTGCAGTGAAGCGGCTGCTATTTTCGTCCTTCTGCGTGGAACCGCAGAAGGGTTTCGGCCCGCTTCTGGTATGCCTGCTTGGTTGAGTGTGAGACGTCGGGAATGAGGAGAGTCTCGTGGGGGATCCCGATCGATTTGAGAAACTTGCGGTACTCGAGGTTGGCCTCGTAGTTGAAGTCCTTCTGCGAATTTCCGGTGTAGAGGAGGAGGCGCAGGGGGAACTTGCTCTTCTTGTTCTTGGCGTAGTTGCGCGCGAGAGTCCAGGCGTCATCGCCGGGAGCGAAAACGACCATGTCGCTTTCGTGTCCCTTGTTCTCGGAAATGCGCTTCTCATGTTGCACGCCCGCTGACCCCGCGGAGGCGGAGTGAAAGAGCTCGGGATACTCCAGCGCGATGCGCAGGGTGCCGCGTCCGCCTTGCGAGTAGCCCTCGATGCTCCGTCCCGCTCGCGTGGCGATCGTGCGGTAGGTTTTGTCAATGTGGGGAATGAGCTCCTTCACGAGGGCAGTCTTGCCGCGAGCATTCTGCTTGCCGGGATAGTCGTAGTGACTCACCGGGCCGCCGTTGTTGAAGACATAGATGGTGGGCGGGATCTGCCCGGCGCGCATGGCCTTGTCGATGAACTCCGCGAGGTGGACCAGCTTGCCCTCGTTGCCGGGGCGCCCGCCATGGAGCAGGTAGATGACCGGGAACCGGGTCTCCTTGTGGGCGGGTTGGTCATATCCAGGGGGGAGATAGAGGCAGTAGCCGATCTCGACCTTCATGGACGGGCTCCGGAAGGTCGCATGCCGAAGGCCGGGGAGTTTCTCCTGGGTGGGCTTGAGGGCATTGACCCACTGAAAGGGTGCGGGCGGCTTTTTCTGTCGCTTGGTGCCCTGTGCGGGAGCGCTGAAACCAGTAGCGAGGAGGATGAGCAGGAGGGCGATGAGAGGGCGGATCATGATCAGGTGACTAAAACGGAGTGGCGGGCGCCGACTTTCTTAAAACGTAATCCGTGAGAGGACTTGTCCTTGAGGGGGTGATCCTCTAAATCCCGCGCATGGCAGAGACATTGCGTTGGGGAATCCTCAGCACGGCAGGAATTGCACGGAAAAACTGGGAAGCGATCAAGAACTCCGGAAACGGGGTGGTCACCGCGGTCGCGAGCCGCGTGGCGGCCAAGGCACAGCAGTTTATCGACGAGTGCCAAAGCGAAGTTCCCTTCGATGAGGCCCCGCGGGCGATTGAGGGTTACCACCAGATCATCGCGGCCGAGGACGTCGATGCGGTCTATATCCCGCTGCCCACCGGACTGCGGGCGGAGTGGGTGATCAAGGCGGCGGAGGCGGGCAAGCACGTGATGTGCGAGAAGCCGTGCGCGGTGAATGCCGAGGTCCTGAAGACCATGACCGATGCCTGTGCCGCCAACAATGTGCAGTTCATGGACGGCATCATGTACATGCACAGTGACCGCATGCCTAAGTGGCGGGAGGCCCTCGACGATCCGAAGAACGTCGGGAAGATCACGCGGATCGCGTCTGCCTTCACTTTTTGTGCGCCGCCTGATTTCCTCGTGGAGAACATCAGGCTCAACAGCGATCTCGAGCCGGCGGGTGCGCTCGGCGACCTTGGCTGGTACACCATCCGCGCCACTCTCTTTGTGATGAACTACGAGATGCCCAAGTCGCTGCGCGCGACCATGCTCTCGAGCGCCTCTCGCGATGACAGCCCGAACAAAGTGCCCACCGAGTTGAGCGCCGAATTGTTCTTCGAGAACGGAATCTCGGCCACCTTCTACAATTCCTTCCTCACCGAACACCAGCAGTGGGTCCATGTCAGTGGCGACCAGGGAAGCATCCGCCTCGATGATCTGGTTCTTCCTTACCCGGGTGGCGAGCTGGACTTCCATGTTTCAAACGCGAGATTCGTGATCAACGGCTGCAACTTCGTGATGGAGAAAAACCTCACCCGTCACGCGGTTGCGGAGGAGGGCAACAACCACCCCAACGCGCAGGAGAGCAAGCTCTTCAAGAACTTTGGCGATCTCGCGCTCAGTGGAAAACCTGACCCCGTCTGGCCGGAGGTCGCCCTCAAGACCCAGCGAATCCTCGATGCATGTTTAAAATCAGCACAGAACGGGAGCACCCTGATCGAGTTCTGAGGAAGACTCTCATTGGCACTGCGCCCTGTTAGAGGACGGGGAGTCAGATTCCGTAATTGGGCCGCAAGATCCGCCTGACGGATGCCATGGGCCCGGGTGGCATTGATCTGATCGGCATAGCGCCTCTGCCACAATTCTCCCGAGGATCATCTGAAGCTATGGATCTTTAGTTTCGCAAATCATGTAGTGAGATATTTGTAGCTTGCCCAGGTGGCGGAATTTCCTTTGATTGAGGGACAAGCACAGCGCTTGAGGTGGGCAATGTGCGAACTTGGCACATATATCATGAACCGTCGCAAGATTCACTATCTTGTCGGCCGGAACCGCAACTTCGCTGGCGGGCCCGGGTAAAGCTGTTGCGGGCGGGGAAGGATTCTTCTCCCTGCGCCACGATCGCGGGCGGTGGAGGCTGAGCGCACCTGATGACACGCGTTTCTTCGCCCTGGGACTCCACCCGGACTCCTCCCACGGCGGATTCTCGGAACTCGAAATCGCCGACGGGCAACGTCACTACGGTCGGGATGCCCAGCAGTGGATCCGCCCGGATCGCAGGAGCAGCCTGGAGCAGGGCGGATTCAACTCGTGGAGCTCGGCCGGTGCTGGTGGGGATCCGTATTGTCACCTGGTCCCGTTCTCAGGAGCGGAACGTTGGGATCAGCGTGAGCATCAGGTGAACTACCTGCACCGGGACTGGGAGGACTGTCTCCCCTGCGCGGACGATCGCAACCTCATCGGGTACTTCTACAGCGCCAGTCTGCACTGGCTGCATGCGCAACCCCAGGCCGAATGGCGCGGTCCGGTGTATGATCCCGCGATGTTGATGTCCGAAGCAGGTCGGCGTGAGTTGCGGAAGTTCGCGCGTAGATACTACCAAACGACCAGGGATGCGATTCGCCGCTACGATCAGAATCATTTGCTTCTTGGTGATCGTTACGATGGGAGTGTGTTACTGCCTCGGGAGGTGCATGAAGAGGCACACCCAAGGGTCGACGTCTTTTCGTTACAGGACTTTCGCGATCCGGTCGCGAACGTTCACACTTGGCATCGCCTGACGGGAAAGCCGATCCTGCTGGCAGACGCGGCGCCAATCTGCTCGTTCTCTAACGGCGACCTTGCCTGGTATGGCTCGTTAATCCGGAAACTCCTCGCCAACCCGGGTTGTGTGGGCTGCCACCTTGTTGCGGCGCGAGATGAGTTGAATGAAGACGAGGGGCGCTTCCTGGCTTGGCAGCGTGTGAACGAGGCCGCCGAGCGGTGGTTGGCGAGACTGGCGTAACAGAGTGCGGCATCCCGCCTCGGACCTCAGAGGCTCTTCTTGAGCTTCTCGAATTCCTTGCGAAGCGGAATCAAATCGCGTTCCCGCTTCGCGATTTTTTCATGGATGTCAGCGAGGCGCCGAAGGACATCGGCCGCGTGGGAGTTGTGGTGCGCACTGCGCATGGACAGGGCAAGCGGTTCGTTCGCGCGCAACCAGTTGCTGATCGTCAAGGCGGTGACACTGAACTGCTTGGATGCGGAAGCAATGCCGCCTCGTCCGCGGGTTCGGTTCACCTGCTCGACATGATTCAGGATCTTCGCCTTCTCCGCCTCGGTATACCGCTTCCCTTTGGACTTGGGTTTTGGTTTGCTGCTCATCGGAGTGGCGGAGATTAGGCGCCGGGCTCATGGAGCCAAGCTGGATTTTAGCCTCAACCTGGTCAGGATCGAATGCACTTGAAATGCTGATTAGAGCGCGGAGGATTTGCGAACGTTTTTCCACCAATGCGCACAATCAGGGACCTGAGAGCCTGGAGAGCGAGGTGACTCCGATGACCGCGGGAGCCAAGTCGGGCGGCAGAAGTGCTTGGAAAAGTCGATGCAGTTGCGGCTCGTTCACCGATTCGAGGTCGTGGAACTCGTGACCATGGTGGACATCAGTGGTCATATGTGCGGAGCTGGTCGGGAGTCGAACGATGAGATTGCTTTGTGCCCTCCTTGGTCTCACCACCTGCGCCGCTCTGTCGGCGATCGGTGAAGAAGACGAGCGTCTGAAGCACTGGGCCTGGCAACCGGTCTCCTCCAGTCGGCCGGAAATGAGGATCGATGACTTTGTTCGGGCCAGCTTGCGGGAGAACGGACTCGCAATGTCCGCCCCTGCAGATCGACGCACGCTGATCCGTCGGCTCTCCTTTAATCTGCATGGACTCCCCCCGGCTCCGCGAGCAGTGGAGGACTTTGTCAGCGATCCCGATCCGCAGGCCTACGAAAAACTGGTTGATGCGATGTTGTCGTCGCCGCACTACGGCGAACGATTTGCCCGCCACTGGCTCGACATTGCGCACTATGCGGACACCCATGGCTTCGAACGCGATCGGCGTCGTGCTCATGCCTGGCGTTACCGCGACTACGTCATCGATGCCTTCAACGGGGACAAGCCCTACGACCGCTTTCTCCAGGAACAAGTCGCTGGGGATGTGCTGTGGCCTGACGATCCCGGGGCAGTGATAGCGACCGGCTTTCTCGCGGCGGGGCCCTGGGATTTCGTGGGCCAGGTCGAAACGAAGAGCCCTGTCCTGCGCCGTTCTGCGCGCTCGCTCGATCTGGATGACATGGCCACCCAGGTCATGACCTCGACGATGGGAGTGACGATCAATTGTGCTCGTTGCCACGATCACAAACTCGATCCCATCTCCCAGGAAGAATACTATCGGCTGCGGGCGGTGTTCGCCGGGGTGAAACGGTCCGACCGGAAGGTGGGCGAGAAGGCAAGGGGAACCGTGCTGGCGGCGCGGGCAACGGTAGTGGCGGAAATCAAGAGCCTCGCGCCCGGACTGGACTTGGCGGACATCGTTGGTGGTGGGGATGGAAGGGGCGGGGGCAAGGCCCGTCAGGGCCTCGATCCGCGCACGGGCTCGGCGGCGAGCAAGCCCATGGGCTTCCTCGACAAGGTTCGGCCCAATCGCTTTGCCCCTTCCGGGAACAAGTTTGTCGACGGGGTCTTCATTCCGAAGGGCGCGGGTGGTCAGGCCAGGATTACGGTGAGTTCGACGGGATTGACGGTCACCGGCATCCGCAGCGACAACGCGCAGGCTTGGGACATCATCCGCAACGGGCCGGTCAACAGCCAGCACTCTCCGGAGCTGGGAGGCATCAACTTCGCCGACGGCGAAAACAGCCTCCTGGGATTGCATGCCAACGCCGGCATCACCTTCGACCTGGCCGTGTTCCGCAGGGAATTGGCCGCGGAAACGCTGCGCTTCACTGCTCAGGTCGGCTACTTTGGTCATCAGAAGAACGATGCCTTTGCCGACGTCTGGGTGTTCATGGATGGCAAGCAAGTCGTTGTCCTTCAACAGTTGAAGCGGGCGGACAACCTGAAGACGATCGAGGTTGTCCTCCCGAAGACCGCTCGCTTCCTCACCCTGATGTCAACCGATGGGGGCAACGGGATCAGCATGGACCAGGTTGGGTTTGGTGCCCCGACGGTGACTGCGGCGTCGTCCGCTCTCCCCGAGGGGAAACGCGAACGCCTTGCCAAGTTGCGTTCCGAAAAGAAGAAGCTCGATGCGAAGTTGGCCTCGCTTACTCCATCCACGGTCTTCGCGATTGTCCCGGAGGAGAAGATGCCCGCCGTGCGTGTTCTGCAGCGGGGAGATCCCGAGTCACCCCGGGGCGATCCGCTCGATCCTGGCGCGCTGGCAGTCTTGCGGATGCTCGATCCCGATTTTGGAGAGGCCACTACCACGGAGGGTGAGCGTCGGGCAGCCCTGGTGCGGTGGATCACCGCCCCCGGGAACCCGCTCACCGCGCGCGTGATTGTCAACCGCGTGTGGCATTGGCATTTCGGACGGGGACTCGTTGCGACGCCGAGTGATTTTGGGATGGGGGGAGGAATGCCATCGCATCCAGAGCTTCTCGACTGGCTGGCGGCCGAGCTCCCTCGGCAGAACTGGTCGCTCAAGGCGATGCACCGCCTGGTCCTGAACAGCGCGACCTACAAGCAGGACTCAAGGTCTCTCGAAAATGCGCCGGGGCTGGCGATCGACGCAGGCAATCGATTTCTCTGGCGGCAGAATCCGCGGCGCATCGAGGCGGAGGCCGTGCGTGATGCAGTGCTCTCGGTCAGTGGAAAGCTCAATCTGAAGCGCGGCGGGCCGGGGTTCGAAGACTTCCACTACAAGGAGGCCTACGCGCCGGAGTACACCTACTTCACCGCTGACAAACCGGCGCTCTGGCGGCGCAGCATCTATCGCTACATCGTACGCACGACTCCGGATCGTTTCCTGACCACCCTCGATTGCCCCGATCCTGCGAACTTCACGCCGGTACGTCTCATCACCACTACCCCGCTGCAATCCCTCGCGCTCTACAACAATGAGTTCATGTTGCGACAGGCTCGCTACTTCGCGCAGCGCGTCGAGAAGGAGGCTCGGAACTCTCCCTCCGCGCGAATGGCCCGGGCCTTTGAGCTCGCCTTGGGACGGAAACCCTCCGCGCAGGAACTCCAGTTGGGAACTCGCTTCATCGAGCAGCAGAGCTTGTTCTCCTTTTGCCGAGCGCTCTTCAACGCCAACGAATTTGTCTATGTCGATTAAGCGCGGGTCGTGTCCGGGACGGAGTGAGGGTGTGCTCAGCCGCCGCGAGTTCCTCCACACAGCGGGTGGCGGCCTGGGAGGTGTCGCGTTGGCGTCCCTCTTGTCTCAGAATGGCCAGGCCGCTTGTCACCACGCGCCCCGGGCCAAGCGCGTGATTCAGATTTTCTGTTCCGGCGGGCTGAGTCATCTGGACACCTTCGACTACAAGCCCGAGTTGGAAAAGCGGGCCGGGAAGCCCTTTGATCCGGGCGGAAAGCTCCAGTTCTTTGCCTCCAAGCCGGGGAACTGCCGACCCAGTTTCTGGAAGTTTCGCCAGCACGGGGAGTCGGGTCGCTGGATGAGCGATCTCCTTCCGAAGTTGGCAACCTGTGTCGATGACATGGCGTTTGTCTACTCGATGCGGAGTCGATCGGCCCTGCACGGGCCGGCCTGTTTCCAGATGAACACGGGCCAAGCCCAGCCCGGCTTTCCCAGCATGGGTTCGTGGGTGACCTACGGACTTGGCACGGACTGCGACAACCTGCCGGCCTTCGTGGTGCTTCCCGATCCTCGTGGTCTGCCGCCGGGTGGGATCATCAATTGGGGTGCGGGGTTTCTGCCGGCGGTCTACCAAGCCACCACCTTGGACACCGCCACCAAGGGGCAGCCCATCGCGGATTTGTTCCCGCCGAGGGATTTTCCCGGCGTTACCGCGGACTCCGATCGCGCCGGGCTCGAGTTCCTCCAGCAACTCAATCGGATTCACCATCAGTCGCGCAGCGGAAACAGCGAGCTCGAGGCGCGTATCGTGGCTTACGAGATGGCCGCCCGTCTGCAGCTCAGTGCCCCCGAAGTCACTGACCTGCGGGGCGAGACCAGGGCCACCAGGAAGCTCTATGCGCTCGATCATCCTGACCTCGGGCGATTTGGCCGCCAGTGTCTCCTGGCCCGACGATTCGCGGAGCGGGGAGTGCGCTTTGTGCAGATTTATTGTGGTGCCGAGAATACGCAGGCTGAGAAGATCCGTCCCAACTGGGACAGCCACGAAGACCTTGTGCGTGATCACGGGTACTGGGGTGCGATTCTCGACACCGGCGCTTCGGCGCTGCTGGTTGACCTCAAGGCGCGCGGTCTGCTCGACGACACGCTCGTCATGTGCACCAGTGAGTTTGGGCGCCAGCCCGGCGCGCAGGGCAAGGACGGCAAGGGTCGGGACCACAACGCCGGCGCCTTCACGGCATGGATGGCAGGCGGGGGTATCAACGCGGGCGTCGGTTACGGTGCGACCGATGAGTTGGGTTTCAAGTCGGTCGAGGAGGTGGTGCACAGTGACGAGCTGCACGCTACTGCATTGCACTTGTTGGGGATCGATCACGAGCGGCTCACTTGGTACCACAACGGACTTGAGCAGCGGCTGACCGGATTCGAGGGCAGGGGCGTGATCAAGGAGCTCTTGGCGTAAGAGGGCCCCGTGCCATTCCTGCCGGTCCCACCTCGTGGGGAGATGAGAATCGCGCCGGGATTTCCCAATTGGGAATTGTGGCATCTAGTCGTTGCGGCATAGCATCGATCAACGATGTCACTCACTCGCTCTGCCTTCCTCCTCCTCCTCGCTGCCAACTTCCTCCCGCCGGTAGCGGCCGCTCCGGTCCTTGATCACCGCAAGCTCCTTGAAGCGCAGACCTTTTGGGACAACCGTGACTTTGCGTGGTTCGAGAAGAACATTCCCTTCCTCGACACTCCCGACGCGGAGATCAACACCACCTACTACTATCGTTGGGAGCTCGTCAGCAAGCACCTCACCTACGGCTCGCCCACCACTGGCTACCTGTGGACGGAGTTCATCAATCGCCCTTTCTGGTCGGGTGCCTATGGGGGAATCTCCTGCCCGTCCGGCCACCAGTTCTACGAGGCGCGCTGGCTGCTCGACCCGCGCTACAGCCGCGACTTCGCCCGCTATTGGTTTCGCACGCCGGGTGCGCAGCCGCGCAGGTATTCGGCTTGGATGGCGGACTCGGTGTGGGCCACTCACCTCGTGCACCCGAACAAGGAGTTTCTCGTCGATCTCCGGCCCGACCTTGAGAAGAACTTCGAAGGGTGGACCCGCAAGTCGTGGGTAGCCGAGGCCGGTCTCTACTGGCAGGTTGGTCACGACGACGGCATGGAGTTCAACATCGCTAGCCGCCAGACCAAGAACATCCTCTCCGGCGCCCCGAGCTACCGCCCCAGCTTCAACAGCTACATGTGGGCTGATGCCCGGGCCCTTGCGAAGATCGCCACCCTCACGGGCGATTCCGAAAAGGCGAAGACCTATGGCGCCAAGGCCGATGCCGTGAAGAACCAACTCCAGAAAAAACTGTGGGATCCGAAACGTGAGTTCTTCTTTCCCATGTTCCGCGACGACGAGGAGGACAAGGAGGGCAATCGCGTGAAGAAGAACACCCTCATCTACCAGAGCGGAAAGTTCGCGGGCAGCAAGCACGGCCGCGAGGAAGCCGGCTATGTACCCTGGAGTTTCAATCTCCCGGACTCTGGATACGAAGCGGCCTGGAAGTTTCTCATGGACCGCGACTACTTTTACGCCGACTTCGGGCCCACCACCGTGGAGCGCCACGACCCGCTCTTCCTCCTGCAGAAGAGCTGCTGCTGGTGGAGCGGGCAGTCCTGGCCCTTCGCCACCACGCAGACCCTCAAGGGCCTCGCCAACCTCCTGCAGAATTACAAGCAGGACCACATCACCCGTGCCGACTACCACCAGCTCCTCCGCATCTACGCCCTCTCCCAGCGCAAGAACGGAGCGCCCTACATCGCCGAGGCCCTCCATCCCGACTCCGGCAAGTGGGACCACCACGACTTCTACTACCGCAGCGAGCACTATTTCCACTCTGGCTTTGTCGATCTCATCATCACCGGGTTGTGCGGGCTCATCGTGGAAGACAAGGACGAGCTCACCATCGATCCTCTCGTTCCGCCTTCGTGGGACTACTTCGCGCTGGACCAGATCCCCTACCGGGGCCACCACGTGGCGATTCTCTGGGACAAGACCGGCAAACGCTATGGCCGCGGTGCCGGGTTCCAGGTCGTGGTCGATGGCAAGGTGGTGGCTTCCTCGCCCACCGTCCAAAAACTCTCTGCGAAAATGCCACCGGCCAGGGAGGTGCCACTCGATCCACGCCGCGAAGTGAATTACGCAGTCAACAACGAGGGCTCCTACTTCCCGCGCTTCAGCGCCTCCCACACCGGGGAAAAATCCTCCCTCGCATTCATCCACGATGGCAACACCGCTTGGTATCACCTCCGGCCGCCACTGCGCTGGACCAGTGCCGGCTCGCCCAATGACACTGACTGGATCGAAGTCGACCTCGGCATGCCGCGAGCCATCACTCAGGTAAAACTCTACCTCCTCGACGACGGCGAAGGCCAACCGGTTGCCGCCCCCGAGGGAATTCTGTTAGAATACTCCGACGGCGACGATGCCTGGAAACCCGTCTCCATTGCAGGGCAGGCGCCCCGTCGGCCGAAACCCGCCGGGCGACGCCCCTACACCATCCGCTTCCCCGAGGTAAAGGCGCAGAAGCTGCGTGCCAGCTTCATCCACGCCGCAGGACGCCGCTCCGGAATCACCGAGTTCGAAGTGTGGGGCCCGGTCACGAAGGGAAATCCCTACGCGCCCGCCCCGCCCCCGGCCGGAAACATTGCCTACAATTCCGACCCCAAGGGCGGAGGATTCCCCAAGGCCAGCGCCTCCTTCCACGACCGTTACGGCGGCATCCCGGCCAGCGCGCACGACGGCAGGATCGTCTATCGCGCCACGCCCACCAACCGCTGGACCAGCTATGGTTCACCCAACAAGGACAGTGACTGGTTTGCCCTCGACTTTGGCGAGAAGAAGAACGTTGCCCGCGTCGTCCTCCATATCTACGACGACCGCGGCGGAGTGCAGGCTCCCAAGTCCTACCGCGTCGAACAGTGGACCGGCGAAGCATGGCTGGGAATTCCCAACCAAATCAAGATTCCAACGAAACCCGCCGGCAGCGCGGTCAACACCGTCACGTTCCCACCGGTCGAAACCAGCAAGCTCCGCGTCGTCTTCACTCACATTGGGAAAGGGAACACCCGCAGCGGGCTGACGGAGATTGAGGTTTGGGAGGAGTAGCGCGGGAATGAGGGCGCCCACGATCATGCCGGCAGAGTGAAATTGCGTTAGCTCAGTTGCATAATTCCATCCGGAGTCACAAGTCATCGTCAATCCAGGCCGACTCAACGGCACGAACCTGAACAACGTTCCGGTTCTAGGGATGATCTCATCGATTTCCCTCCAGGGTGCCGATGATCGTCGAAGAGGGATTGATCCAACAGTTCCAGCGGTCAACTATTCCGATTTCCGCACCACCCGGCATCCGAAGGCGCCGCCTGCCATCGCTCCGGAATGGGCTTGGAATTTGATGGTCACCTTCTCCTTGCCCTTGGTCAATTCGGCGGGCAGTTCGTAGGTCACATCCACGAATTCCCCCGGCTTGAGGTTGTTGAGTTTTTGGGTGGCGAACTTTTTGTCGTTCGCGAGGAGGTCGAAGACCCGGTTCCCGACGTCGCCGCCCCAGTAGGTGACCATGAGGGATACGGGCTGGTTGGGAAGCACCTTCAGGTCGTAGGAGAACCATCCGCCTCCCCTTGCATCCCGCCATTTACGACCAAATGCCGCGCCGGAGTAGGTCGTCTCGCCCTGCTGATTGTGGGCGCGCTCGAGTTTCGCATCGGGCGTGACGTAGTCCACCGTTCGGGTCTCGAGTTGCTTGCGATCGCGCTCCTCCGCTTCCCGTGCACCCTTGGCCTCGAGCCACTCCGACTGGGTGAGGAGTTTCCAGTAAACCGTGTAGCGCTGGTGGTGAAGCTGGTGGAGCGGAACGAGGGTCACGTCGCCCGGCTGGCCGACCTTCTGGGTTTTGAACCTCAGGGTTTTTGGGTCCGTTCGCACCATCCATGAGGCCGGGTCCTTCCCGTCCGTGACTAAGACCGGCACCGGTGGAACGGGCTCGCCCGAATACTGCTTGTTGTTCGCGCTGGTGAGCTTTTCCGGCATCCCCTTCTTCCCCAATTCGCCGGCCAGGACCAGTGGTCCGTACATGATCACCCCGAGTTTCTCGTCGTCGCGGGCGCGGTAGAGGTGCAGGCTCATTGGAAAGCGAACCTCGATCTTGCTGAGGCCCTTCCACACCCGGGTGATCGTGAGGTAGCTCTGAGGGGTGGTCGCGAACTGCTCCCTCTTCCCATTGATCTTCACCTCCACACCCGTTGTGGCCCAGTAGGGAATGCGAATCTTGATCGAAAGCTCCTGCTCCTTTCCGGGGTCAATCGTGAGGGTGGTGCTGTCCGCCTGGGGAAAGTTCGTCTCTTGCGTAATAGTCGCACCTTTCTCCTTCCAGTTGAGCTTCGAGGGGATGAAGAGGTTCACCCACAGCGAGTCGTCGTCGTGATAGAAAATGGTGTCGCCGTACTTTGAGTGATTCTCGATTCCCGTCCCCACACAGCACCACATCGAGTCGAAGGGCATACTGTAGGTTTTGAAGTGGCCGGGGCGGAGGGAATAGAAGTAGCACACTCCGCCGCTCTCGGGATCCTGGGAGCCCAGGATGTGGTTGTAGAGGGCACGCTCGTAGTAGTCCATGTAGCGGGCTTCGGGTTTCCAGCCGAACAACTGCCGGGTCAGCTTCAGCATGTTGTGAGTGACGCACGTTTCGGTGCTGTCCCAGTTCAGGTGCTTGGCCTCTTCGCCGGCTCCCTTGAAGTGCTCGTGGAAGTCGACTCCGCCCGGCGCAAAGGAGCGGGTGCTGACCACCGTGTCCCAGAAGTAGCGCGCGATCGTGGCGTAGCGTTCCTCGCCGGTCAGTTCGTAGAGGCGGGCTGCCCCGATGATCTTGGGCATCTGGGTGTTGACATGCTTGCCCGCCAGCTCGTCGCGCTGCGCCGCCAGCGGAGCGAAGATGCCCTGGTGGTCGAAGCGTTTTGCCAGTGCCAGGTAATCCCGGTTGCCGGTCGCGGCGTAGAGCCGGGCCATGGCGTCGCCCATCCCTCCGTACTCGCACTGCAGCATCTTCTGAAACTGCGCGTCGCTCAGCTTGTCGGTTCCGGCCTTGGCCCAGTCCGCGAACTTGCAGGCCACCTCGAGGGCCTGCTCGTTGCCGGTCAACTCGAAGGCGTCGAGCAGGCCGGCGAAGGTCTTGTGCAGGACGTACCAGGGGACGTATCCGCCTGCCAGTCCCCACTTGTGGACCCGAAATTCCCCGGAAAAGGTCTCGTCCCACACCTCCGTCCGCACCGGTCCGGCGTAGCCGTTCCCATGCTTGGCCTGCGCCTTCGCAATCTCCGCTACCATGTAGTCGACTCGCCCCTTGAGTTCCTTGTTCTCATTGCGGGCGCTCGCCGACTGCAACGAAAGCGCCGAGAGATAATGTCCCGTCATGCTCCCCACCACGTCCTTCTGCTCCCAACCCCCGTAGCGCTCCCCCTTCACCGGCAGGCCGGCCCGCTCATGGAAGGGCCAGAGCATGCGATCGGCGTCAAGTTCGCGCAGGTACTTCAAGTTGATCTGGCTCGCTTTGAAAAAGGGACCGTCCGAGAGAAGGGTGACCTGGTCCAGCGGAAAGGGCTGGGCGGCGAGCACTATTTCGGCGGGCTCAGCTGCACCGGCCAGCGGAGTGGCGATGACCCCAATCGCCAAGGCTAGCCGGCATCCCCGAATCGCACTCGGTCCCGGCTTCCTCTTAACACACGACACATCATTCGACATGCCGCAGACGGTAGGGAGTGGACCCTGACGCGTCAATTGCGCAGGAATCGTGTGCCGCGCGACTGGGCTCCGCTCGGATTCTCCTAGCAATAATTGCCAATCGTTCAAGACTCTCCCTGCCGTCTACCCCCGTTCACTCGGTCATGAAAACACTCTACGCGTTTCTACTCCTCTCCTGCTCGATTGGAAGCCTCTCGGCAAAGGACCAACCCAATATCATCTTCATCTTCATCGATGACCTTGGCTGGAAGGACGTGGGTTGCTATGGGAACGACTTCATCGAGACGCCCCGGATCGATCGCCTCGCGGCGGAAGGAGTGCGCTTCACGGATTTCTACGCGGCCGGGGCGGTCTGTTCACCGACCCGCTGTGCCGTGCAGTCCGGACAAAACCAGGCGCGGATCGGAATCACCGCTCACATCCCGGGCCACTGGCGCCCGTTCGAGCGCGTCATCACGCCGCCCACCACCATGGCGCTGCCGCTCGACATCGTCACCGTGGCCGAGTCGCTGAGGGCGGCCGGTTATGCGACCGGATACGTTGGGAAGTGGCATCTCAGCAATGGACGGCAATTCCAGCCGGACCGGCAAGGCTACGAGTTCTCGGCGGTGATCGGTGGTCCCCACCTTCCGGGGAGATATCGGGTGTTGGGTCGGACCGACCTGAAGCCCAAGGCGGGTCAATACCGCACCGATTTCGAGGCGGACCTGTGTATCGATTTCATCAAGTGGAACAAAGGCAAACCGTTCTTCCTCATGCTCTCGCCCTTTGCGGTTCACATCCCGCTCGGCGGAATGTCGGAAAAGGTGGAGAAGTATCGCAAGAAAGCCGCCGCGACCGGGCGGGATCTTCCGCACCCGGTCTATGCCGCGATGGTCGAGCACTGCGACGACATGGTGGGTCGCATCGTCGATACCGTGGAAGCTGAGGGACTCACCGGGAAGACCATGATCGTGTTTACCTCGGACAACGGAGGGCTCTATCGGCGCTACGATTACCGCGAGAGGGCCGATGACAACGTCACCAGTCTTGCCCCCTTGAAAGGGGAGAAGGGAGCGCTCCACGAGGGCGGCGTGCGGGTGCCTCTGATCGTGAAGTATCCGCCCCTCACCAACCCCGGAACTATCTGTGCCGAGCCGACCATCAGTTACGATTTCTACCCCACCTTCGTGGACCTTGCCGACGCGGCGTTGCCGAAGAACCAGACCATCGATGGTCACAGCCTCATTCCGTTGCTGGCGACGCCGGGCGCGAAGCTGGAGCGCGAGGCCCTGCACTGGCACTACCCGCATTATCACCACGATCGTCCTGCCAGCAGCATTCGCGAGCGCGACTGGAAGCTCATCGAGTATCTCGATGGCACCGGCGACCTGGAGCTCTATCATCTCGCAAAGGATCTCGGGGAGACGAAGAATCTCGCGGCGGAGAAAGTGGGCCGGGTCGCGGACCTGAAGAAGAAGTTGGCAGCCTGGCGGCAGGAGACCATTGCGCGGATGCCGATTCCAAACCCGCACTATGACCCGATGCGTGCCGCCGAGTGGTGGAGCCTGCGCAGCGGGAAGCCGATCGATAGCGACCGTAGAAAGCGCTTCCCACCCACCGAGAAAGATCTGTAGAAGACCAAGGCAGGTCACCCTCGGCTTGCCAACGAAATAGAAGACGCGATATGCTGCTGGCATGAAT
>JAYGGC010000267.1:0-61216 GCA_046581525.1 Roseibacillus sp.
GCCTTCACCAGCTCACGCGGTTGGTTCAGGTGGTTGAGCACGATGGTCCCGGGGTCAATTCCCACGCTGTGGTAGATCGTGGCGAGGATTTCCATGGGGTGCACCGGAAGCTCGAGGGGAGCGGAGCCCGTCTTGTCGGACTTGCCGTGCACGTAGCCACGCTTGATGCCGGCCCCGCCGATCACGGAGGTGTAGCAATACGGCCAGTGGTCGCGGCCATCGGCACTGTTGCCGTTGCCGGAGGTACTCACCCCTTTCTCGGGCGCCCGGCCAAACTCACCAATCGCCACCACGAGGGTTTCGTCGAGCATGCCGCGGTCGTCAAGATCTTCAAAGAGGGTGGCCAGGCCTCCGTCCAGCATGGGGCCGGACTGGGTCCCCATCCGCTTGGTGAGATCCTTGTGGTGATCCCATGAGTGATTGTCGGAGTTGGCGACCTTGGGCCAGATTACTTCCACCACCCGCGTGCCGGCTTCCACGAGCCGACGCGCCAGGAGGCAGCTTTGCCCGAAGGTGTTGCGCCCATAGCGGTCGCGCGTCGCATCGCTCTCGGCCTCGAGGTCGAAGGCCTCGCGCGCGCGTCCCGAAATGATCAGGTTGAGCGCCTGGTCGTAGTAATTGTCCAGATTGTACTTTTCGACCGCCTTCTCGATGGTCGGCATCTGGTCTTCGATGGCCCGGCGCAATTTCGCGCGGCGGCGGAGACGCACGGAAAACACTTCGGGGCGAAGCTGGAGATCATCCACCTTGATGTTGTCCATCTTCTTCATGTTCATGTCGTCCCCGGCCGGGTAGAGGTAATACGGGTCGAAGGCCTTTCCGAGGAACCCGGCCGTGCCGCCTTTCCCAACCACGTTGCTCTCCTGCAGTGGTCGCGGCAGCATCACGAAGGGCAGCATGGGCTCATCGGTCGGCTTCAAGCGCACGATGTTTGAACCAAAGTTCGGAAAGTCCTTCGGAGAGGGCGGCTCAAGTTGGCCGGACGGGCTGACCTTGTCGGTCGTGTAGCCGGTCATGATCTGGTAGATCGCGGCCGTGTGGTTGAAGAGCCCGTTCGGCGTGTAGCTCATCGACCGGATGGTGGTGAACTTGTCGTTCACCTTCGCCAGCTTGGGCAGGACCTCGGTAAAGTGAATGCCCGGGATCTTGGTCGGGATCGTTTTGAACGCACTCCTGATCTTGTCCGGCACGTTTTCCTTCGGATCCCAGAGATCGAGGTGACTCGGTCCGCCCTGCAGGTAAATCAAGATCACGCTCTTCGCTTTGCCCCACCCGTCTTTGCCCGAGTGCGGACTGTCGAGGGACGCATCCTGGGCGGCCAGGATATTGTTGAGGGTCATCCCCATCATTCCCGCACCGCCTACGCGGAGGAAATCACGACGGGTGAATCCAAGATGAGGGTCGCACAAATCGCGCCCCTTGGGGCCTCTGAATCGGAACATGGTCTTAGTCGGTAGGGCTTCGCAGATCTGCGGAGCCTTGGTTTAGGATTAGTGATTAAACAGGAAAGCAGGGTTGTTGATCAATGCCCAAGTGAGGTCCTGGGCCGCGGTCAGGCGGGGATTCTTGGCCTGAAGGGTGCTCATCTGGACATCTTTGCGGTAGCTGACGAGCCGCGGATCGATCTCAATCGGGAGTTCGGCGTATTTCAGGGCCTTGTTGAGTTCCTCCATCTTCTTGTCAGGCGGAATGGAAATATCGGACCCCTTCACTCCAAAGCGCCGCTTCTGATACTCCGCGTCGCTCTCGCCCACCCAGGCCGCGAAGCGTTGCTTCTGCTCCTCCGAGCGCGAAGCCGGCTCGGTCGTCATGGTCGCGGCGACGTGGGCCGGAACGCCAAAGGACAGAGGGTCAGGGTCGGTGGTGACATAAACACGGAAGCGCCCGACCGGATATTTCTGGAACCGGCAAAGGACCCCCACCGTGAGGTTCACTCCTTCTGCGTCTCCGGACATCACCTCCTTCAGCTTGAAGGTCGCGCGCTGGGTGAGCTGCAGGTTGGCCCCGTGGAGCGCCCAGGCCTTGTTCCCCTTATCGAGATTTCCGTCGAAGGCCCGCTTCACATCAAAATCCTTCTGATTGTGGGTGGCCTTGGCATCACTGAAGGCAATCCCCATCTCCTTCTCCCCTTCAGCCTTCTTCTTCCAACGAGCCTGAAGTTCGGTGAGGACCAGGTTGCCGTCAGGATTCAGACCGGCACCCGCCCCCCGGAAGGTCGGGTCCGGAACGACCTCGATCATGATTCCCGTGATGTTGGTGAGCTTGGTCTCCCCCGTCACCAGATAGTCGAAGACCCGCTCCTGGCCCGAGCCCCGTACCGAGCCGTCGGGCAGAATCTCCACCTTCGACTTGTCGGAGGCCGTCGCGGTAGCCGGGGTCACCAGGTGCCACTTGGTCAATTGCTCATTGGCCTTGAATGCTGCTTCAAATTCCTCGGCCTTCTTCGGAAGGATCGCCTCGTAGTCGCTCACCGCCTTCTTGGCATCGGCGATCCGCTTGAGCCGCTCGTCCACAAGTCGCTTCCGCTCCTTCTCGTGCTGCGACTGGTGATCAGTGATCGTCTTCCTGGCCTTCTCGATCCCGGCCTGCCGCTTGCCCTCGCGTTCGTCGCGAACAGGAAGCCAAGCTTGCTCCTTCTTGGCCAATTCGGCCACCATCTTCTCGTGATCGCCCTGGATCTCGGCCCAGATCGACTCGATGACCTCCACCTCCGCTGAGCTCGGCACGCGATTCAGAAGTCGCAGGTAGATTTTCTTGATGAGCTCCTTGTCGTCTGCGGTATCCGCCACCAGCTTCGCAATCGCGTTCTTCCCGTCCCCCACCGCATCGGCGATGTCCGGTCCGCTCAGGAGTGCCATCACCGCGCCCAGTTGCACGTCGTTGGATCGATCACACTCGCAGGCGCTCTCCCGCGTCGGACGACCCAGGTTCGCAAGCAATCCACTTTTCAAATCCTGCCTGGCGTCAATCATGTTGGCCCTCGTTCCGGCCTGCACGCCGGGAATCCTGGGAATGGAGCCGGTCACCGCGTAGACCGTGTCGAAGAGCACCTCGGCCGGAAGCCGCCGGGCCTTGGCGTGGGAAAAATTGACCTCGTCGTCTTCGTTCCACTTGTTCGTCGCCAGCGAAAGCTGATAGGTGCGGGATTTGCAGATCGTGGCCATGAGCTTGCGCACGTCGAATCCGTTCTTCACAAAATCTTCCGTCAACCAGTTCAGCAAATCGGGGTTCGAAGGAGGATTGCCCGCGCGGATGTCGTCGAGCGGTTCGATGATACCGGTTCCCAGCAGGTATCCCCAGATCCGGTTGGCGTAGCTCAGCGCGAAATAGTCGTTGTCCGGGGCCGTCATCCAGGCCGCGAGTTCTTCCCGGCGAGTGGGATTCTTGTCTCCGGCGCCCTTCGGATTTTCATACTCCACGGCATAGGGGAAGGAGGGGGCCATGACTTCTCCCGTGCGCTCGTGCTTCACCTCACCCTCGGCCACGTCCTTGGTAATCTCGTAGAGCGGTTTGGCACCCTCCACCGCGGTTCCGCCGATCTTCTTCTTCCCACTGTTCTTGCCGTCCGCTTCCAGTTTCACCTGCGCAAAGTAGGCCGCGATTTCGTAGTACTGATCCTGCGTCCAGCGTTCGAAGGGATGGTCGTGGCACTTGTTGCAGTTGAAACGGGTCGCCAGGAAGAGGTGGGTGGTATTCTCCATCAGGAGATCGGGCGTCCGGTGAATCTTGAAGTAGGACGCGGGGGGATTCTCCTTGTTCGATCCGCTCGCAGTCAGGATCTTGTAGGCAAACTCATCGTAGGGCGTGTTCTTTTCCACCTCCGCGCGAATCCAGCTCCGGTAGATCTTCGCGCCCTCTCCCCCGAGGTACTTGCTGTTTACCATGAGCATGTCGGCCCACTTGTTGGTCCAGTGCTCTATGAACTCGGGGGAGCCGATGAGTTGGTCCACAATCTCCCCACGCTTCCTCTCGCTCGGAGTTTCATCGGCGATGAACAACTGCAGGATCAGGGGACTTGGCGGCAGGCCGGTGAGATCGAGATACACCCGGCGCAGGAACTCCTCATCGGAACACAGACCACTGGGCAGTATTTTCATGCGCTCCCACTTGTCCGCCACCAGCTTGTCGATCTCGTTGTATGCGGGTTGCTCCTTCCACTCAAACCCGCTTCGATCACCCATCACGGTCAGGGTGGTCGCGGCGTAGGAACCTTCGTAGCGAGCCAGCACTGGCGCCTCGCCGCGGCGCAAGGTGGTCATCAATCCGTAGTCGTCATGCATCGCGACGTCCCGGTTGGCGCTCTCCACGAACGACTCCCGCGTCACGTCCCGCTTCGTTCCGTCGAGGTAAGTGGCCACCACCCGAATCTGCTGCTGGCCGCCAACCTCCTGGATGACGGGGTTCTTCGGGTAGACCTCGATCCCCTTCACCACTTGCTTGTGGTCCTTGAGCTCAGCTCCATTCGCGATCCAGTCCCGGATCAGATTGTAGTACTCCGAGTGCGGCTGCGTCACTTGCTGGCCCTCATGCGGCACCGCGCCGGTGGCCTTCAGCAACATCAAACTGTCGTCCGGGGATGCGTAGTTCACCCGTCGCGCCGAAATGTCGTCGGTGAAGGCGCGTACATCATAAATCGGATCGTATCCCCGCAGCGAAAGCTTGAAGCCGTTCTTGCCATCCTTGGCGCCGTGACAGGTTCCCGCGTCGCATCCCATCCGGCTGATGACCGGCTTCACATCGCGCACGTATTCAGGCACGTGAATTCCGAGGCTCCCGGCGACATGAACCTGGATGTTGATTTTCTGTCCCCCCAGGCTCACCATCAGGGTCCCCTGCCCATCGCGCAGCGGCTGCACCAGTCCCCGATCGCTCACCTCCACCAACCCGCCGGCCGGGTCGACCTTCACCTGGCGGGTGACATCGGCAACTCCACCATTCTTCAGGGTCGCGGTGACGAGCATGTGCACGTACTCGTTCGATCCGCCGAAGGCGATTTCCCTGGGCTCGACCTGCAAACTGGCGACCTCACCGGGCGCCACCTTGCGCTCGCCCAGTTCGGCGTGCTTGCCGCGCTTCCGGTTCAAGGGCTTCACTCCACCCTTCCCCACTTCGGCCACCACCTTGGTCCCGTCCACCGGGACTGGCACAAGGGTCTTCGTGATCTTGCCGCTCTCCACGTCCACGAATCGGATCGTCCCATCCGCCCCGGACGCCGCCAGCATCTTGCCGTCGGGAGAGAAGGCCACCGAGAACATCTCGCACTCCGGAATCTCGATCGCGTGGAGGAGCTTCACCTCGCTGCCCCAGTATTCTTCCAGCTTCTTCTTGTCCGCCGCATTGGGAGTCTTGGCGAAAATCTTGCGCATATCTCCCGGGATCTCGCTGCTGTACTCCGACGAGTAGATGTTGATCGAACCGCTCCCATTGAGACTGCTCGTCGCCGCAATCCGCTTGCCCGCGGGACCGAAGTCGACGTCCCAGATACGCCCCTTCATTGCGGGAAACTTGCGAACCACGTTGGCGTTGTCACCGATCTTGCGCGCGGTCTCACGCTTGAGCCGGAAAATCTGCGGCACGCCATCGGAGCCTCCAACGAGGATCTCGTCTTTCTCCGGATGTCCGGCCACTGCTGAGATCCCGCCCTTCAAGGCCCCCGGCGTGATCGAAGTGAGGTTCTCGATGAGGCGCTCGGTTTCCACTTCGGTGTGCTTGGCGGTCATGTCCCGCGCCACGCTGATCACCTGCTTGCCATCCCGCGAAAACACCGTGTCGAGCACCCAGTCGTTGTGCCCGCCCATGAAAAGGACCTGCTTGCCGTTGGAGACCTGGATCGCGCGCAGCGTGTTGTCCCCGCAACCGAAGGCCACCAACTTGTTGTCGGGCGACCAACTCGCGCCATAGACCGTGTCGTAGGTCACCGGCACGGACACCTTCAACTTCTTCTTCGCCACGTCCCACACCTGCACCTCGCCCATCCGGCCCGGGAGCCCGCCAGTCACCGCCAGCATCGTCCCGTCCGGCGAAAACTTGACGCTCTCGATGCGCTCCGAGAGCCCGACCAGGCGCGCGACCTGGCCGCTTCCATCTGCCTTGTGCAGGAGCACCTCGTGGAATCCCGCCACCGCCAGGAGCGACCCATCGGGCGAATAGTCGAGCGAAGTCACCACCGGCGCCACCGCGTAGACCGGAGGATTCTCCATGTCATACTTCTGGTGGGCATTCTCCGGAGTGTCGTCGAGGGCGCCTTCCAGGATCCAACGCCTGATCAAGGCAATCTCAGTCTCGTGGAGCGGCGCATCCTTGGGCGGCATCTCAGCCTTGCCATTCTTGGGCGTGATCTGCTCAAGGAGAAAACTCATCGCCGGATCCTTCGCGATGACCGCAGGCTCTCCGCTCTCGCCACCGGCAATCAGGCGCGACACGTCGGTGAGGATGTAGTCTCCCTTCGCCTTCGCGGGCTGGTGGCACCCCTGGCAACTCGCCTGCAGCAGCGGGCGAATGTCATTCCAGTAGCTCACCGGCCGATCGGCAGCCTCCTCGGCTGCCAATGCGCTTCCGGACAATATGGTCGCCGCCAATGCGAGCGGCGCGAAAATTCCATACACGTGTCTCATCACCAATATCGAGGCCAGTGGCAGGTTGGCAGTATTGAAGGAGTGTTACAAGCCAACCGGCCCAAACTACTCTCATCAGAGGACGTAACGGCCCGGAATCAGCTACACTTTCGAATTTCAGCCGGTTGAGGACGAAAATCATCGGAAGACAAGGCTCCATTGAGGTTTCCCCCGGCATTGTTGATCTCACCCAGCAACACGATTAACGAATGGGCATGGGGCAGAAAGATCCGGTCAGAGCTCGCGCCGTGGAACTCGGCCGCCTCAAGGACTGCTATGAAGCGCTCCGCCGGGCTGCCCGAGCGCCCCAGAGGCGACGGTTCTTCGCTGCCGCGCTCGACCTCGTTCTCATCGTGTGCTTGCCCAGGATGATTGCTGCAATCGTGGTCCTGATTCTGGCGGCGCTCCTCCCTTTCATCCTCGGCTTCGCCTTGAGCACCCTCTTCCAAAGCTGGAGTTCGTTGGTCTTCGGCTATGAGGAGATCGAGAGCCGCACCTACCCGGACCGCGCGTCAGGAACGAAGGTCCTGCCGAACCATGAACTCATCGCGCTTCGCAGCGCTGTGCTCAAATTCCGCAAGGTGCAGGCCGAGTTTGCGGAGACCGCAAACTGACTTGCGGTCGCCTTCCGAAAATCTACAATGCACCCTCCGCGAGCATCCTGCGAACCCTCGAATTCGTGCGCCACACTCCCTTCCCCCGGCTCCTCATCGCGCTGGCTGCCAGCGCTGCGCTCCCTGCACCCTCCCTCGCGCAGGAGGCCTCTCCCCCGATCCTCACCGGCGCCCTCTACCTCGATGCCTGGCAGCTGGAGAAGGAGTTCGTGGTAAGCCCCCTCGCCCTGCAGGAGTGGCTCGACCTCGGAATCACCGCAGAGTCGAAACTTACCCCCGAGCGACGCAAGGGGATGAAATCGAAGATCGGCGAGTTTCTGGCAACAAAGTGCCCGGTCACCATCAAGGATGAAGTGGTGGAGTTCACCCTCGACCGCCTTCACTTCATTGAACCCAACGACAAGGAGTTCGTCCTCATCGACGCCGACTCGGTGGTCTCCGCCCGGGACATTCGCATCAGCGCCGTCTTTGCGGCCCCCAACACCGATCTCAAGGAAGCCGTGCAAGTCTTCTGGAACCTCTTTCCCGCCGACGTTTCCTACGTCCCGGTCAACGTCGCGGACATCCTGGGAACGCGCGTCTTCAAGCTCACCAAGTTCGCCCCCACCATCAACGTCCGTGGCCGCTACGAAATCGGCGCGCGGGATGCCCCCCAGGCGCCTCCGCCACCCGAGATAAGGATCATTGAGATTCCCTGGCTCACCATCCTCCTGATCGTGTGCGCGATTCCTGTGATCATCCGATTGGTTCGCAGTGAGAAAACCAACCCCCGCGCCCTGGTCCTTCTCCTCGTCCTGGCTGGCGGCGCCGCAGTGGCACGCAAGCATCTCGTCCTACCTCTCGGACCCTTCGATACCGCGGACGCAATGGAAGAGGAGGAGTCCTCCCTCATCCTCGATCGTCTATTGCGCGGCGTCTACCACTCCTTCGACTACCGCGATCCGGGCAAACAGTACGACGTGTTGAGCAAGGTGGTCGGAGGGGAGGCGCTCACCCCGATCTTCCTGGAAATCCAACGCACGCTCGAGAGCCGTCAACGCGATGGCGCGCGGGTCCGGGTGAACAACCTCAGGGTCGAGCACTCCAGGCCCGGCCCCCTCGACAACCGGCTGGGCTTCGAAGCCGAATGCTCCTGGGAAGTCAGCGGGCGGGTCGGCCACTGGGGTCACTTCCACGATCGCACCAATCTCTATCGCGCAACCTTTGTGGTCGAACCGATCGAAGAAACATGGAAGATCACGGGCCTCACCCTGCACTCCCGCGACCGCGACACCGATTCCTCTCCCTGATCTTTCCTGTGCTCATTGTCGAAGAGATCGAATTTCAATACCCGCGCAGCCCCTTCGGATTGCGGATCGAACGATTCGAGTCCCGCGCCGGGAGCGCCACCGCAATTGTGGGCCCCAGCGGCTGCGGCAAGACCACCTTCCTCAATCTCGCGGCCGGCATCCTGCAACCGCAGAAGGGTTCCATCCGCCTCGAGGACACGACTGTCAGCAACCTCGGCGTGTCAGCCAGCGCGACCTATCGCCTCGCGCACATCGGGCTCATCTTCCAGGAGTTCGAACTCGTGGAGCACCTCTCCGTTCGCGACAACATCCTGCTCCCCCTTCATCTCGGACTGCATGCCGACCGAACCGCTCTCGAAGCGCGCGCCCGTGAACTTGCCGACGAGACCGGGATCGCAAGCTACTGGAGCAAGCGTCCCAGCAACCTCTCGCACGGCGAACGCCAGCGCGTCGCGATCTGCCGCGCGCTCTCGATCAACCCGCGTCTCATTCTTGCCGACGAGCCCACCGGAAACCTCGACCCCGCCAACAAGCGTGTGGTCCTCGATCTCATGATCAAGTTTGCGAAGGAGGACAACCGCGCCCTGGTGGTGGCCACCCACGATCTCGAATTGCTGGACGCCTTCGATGAAGTCGTGCCCATCGGGAAACTCAACCAGTATGCACCCGACGAGTCATGAGTTCCGGCAGCATCGTTTACCTGAGTTGGAAGCACCTGAGCTACCGCCCGTTCCAGACTCTCACCCTCGTTGCGGCGGTGGCCCTCACGTTCTATCTTCCGTTCGCCCTCGGCGTTTTCACCACGGAGATCACCAGCACGCTCCAGGATCGCGCCCGCTCCACTCCCCTTCTGGTCGGCCCCAAGGGCAGCTCGATCGATCTCACCCTCAACAGCCTCTACTTCACTCCCCAGGAACTCCCTCCCCTCCCGCACTCCGCCTTCACCAGGTTGGCGAAACATCGCTTCGGCACGACCATCCCGATCCACGCCCGCTTTCGCGCCGGAGACGCTCCCATCATCGGCACCTCGCTCGATTACTTTCGCCACCGCCAAATCGAGGTCATGGACGGACGCATGATCACCCGCCTTGGCGACTGCGTGATCGGAGCGCAATTGGCGAACGAAAAGGACCTCAAGCCCGGCGACAAGATCACCTCTTCCCCGGGAGACGCCTTCGACCTCGCCGGCGTCTATCCCCTGCGCATGCGCATCACTGGAGTGCTCGCTGCCAATCGCACTCCGGATGACGATGCGGTCTTCGTCGATCTCAAGACCGCCTGGATCATCGAGGGCCTCGCGCACGGTCACCAGGATCTTGCCGATCCGGCCGCCGCCAGCGCAGTGCGCAAGCGGGAAGGCAATGTCATCCAGGCCAACGCTTCGGTCGTTGAGTTCAACGAGGTCACCGAGTCGAACATGGCTTCCTTTCACTTTCACGGCAACGCGGACCACTATCCGCTCTCCGCTGCCATGCTCATTCCCGCGAACGGGAAGTCCCGCACTCTGGCCCTCGCCCACTACCAGGCCGAGACCGCCAGCGAGCAAATCGTCATCCCGGTAGAGGCCGTCGCCAACCTCACTGAAACTCTCTTCGCGACCCACACGATGGTCAGGGCCGCCATCCGCTTTTTCGGACTCGCGTCCTTTGGACTCGTCGTGCTCGTCTTCCTGCTCTCCTTCCGTCTGCGCGAGCGCGAGATGCTGACCTACGCCAAGATCGGTGCCAGCTATCTCACCATCGTGGTGCTTAAATCGGCCGAGGTTGCGATTGTGCTCTTCGCCGGTATTGTGATCGCCCTTGGTTCGCTACTCGCGACCAAAGCCCTCGCCGCCGAGCTCCTTCCGATACTCCTCCATTGATCATCCGCTCACCATGAGAGCTTTCCACGTCCTGACAAGCTGCGCCGCCCTCCTCGTTTCCTGCGGCGAGAAGCAGAAATCCACTGAAAGCGACCGAGGCGACCGCAAGCCCACCATCGCGGCCGTCAACTACCCACTCGCCTACTTTGCGGATCGCCTTGCCGGCGATTTCGCTACCATCGTTTTCGAGGTGCCTCCCGATGAGGACCCCGCCTTCTGGAAGCCCACCGATGAGCAGATTGCCCGCATCCAGCAGGCCGATCTCATTCTCCTCAATGGCGCTTCCTACGCCAAGTGGGTCGCGACTGCCTCCCTCCCCCCCAACTCCCGGGTGGTGACCTCGGAATCCTTCGAGACCACTTACCTCAAGGCCGAGGGCGTCACACATGCGCACGGAAAGAAGGCGGAGGATCACTCCCATGGCGGATTCGCCTTCACCACTTGGTTGGATCTCAAACAAGCGGCCGCGCAGGCCGCGGCCGCAGCCAACGCCATCGCCAGGGAGTTTCCCGATCACAAGGAGGCCGTCATGGATAATCTCGCCATGTTGCTGAGCGATCTCAAGGACCTCGACAGGGTGATGGCATCCGCGACCGCGATGTTGAAAGGTGCTCCCGTGATCGCCTCCCATCCGGTCTATCAGTACTGGGAACGCGCCTACGGACTGGTGGTCCCCTCTCTCCTCTGGGAGCCGGAAATGGATCTCACCGAAGAAGCGATGGCCGACCTCAGGAAAATCCAGGATGCACATCCCGGCGCCGCCATCTTTATCTGGGAAGGCGAGCCCCTCCCCGCCCACATCGAGAAGCTCAGATCGGTGGGCCTCACCAGCGTGGTGGTCTCCCCCTGCGCCAACCGCCCCTCGAGCGGCGACTTCCTCTCCGTCATCAAGCGCGGCATCGCGTCCCTGCAGGCCCTTGCGGAATAGGGCAGGCGATGCGCAGTGAATGAGTAGGTCGAGACCTCGGAGGGAGCTGGAACGAAGTCTCCAGCGAAAGGGGCGCCGCCCTCTGGGGCAGCCCAGCGAGATTTCCACTTCCCAATTTCCAAATACGCTTGAGCACCAATTCCCAAGTCGGATCCATCCGACCGCGATTGGATCCTGATTTCTGGCTCTGAGTGGTCTGGAAATTGGCGGTCGAATTTTCGCCGGAACCCATGCGACTTCCGCGCCCCCCCCACGCTACCATCACCGCGCCCGGAGAACCGCACTGCTTCGCCCCCCTCCGCGCCCGCCTCCCCTGAATCTTCCCCCCTTGCTCCCTGCCCGCCGCTTCCATCTTCCGGCCTCCTTCCCCTTTTACGCTCGCTCCAGTTCCCGCGGGCTGTTAGAATGCCAAATCCCCCATGGCTTACACCCTTGAACTCTCGGTCTTGATCGAGATCTCGAAGACCTTCGCCGAAGCCGGCGAGATCGACTACATTGAACGCGTGCTTGCTGTGGCCAGCCTCCCCATGGGAGAAGCCGCCCCGCCACCCAGGATCCATATCGCACTGCTCTGGCTCTCCGATGGACAGATCAAGCGCTTCGACCACGAACTCAGTGCAGCCCGCAGCGACTGGCGCGACACCCTCTTGCGGGCCGGCCTCGCGGGCACAGACTGGCGCGAAATCATGTCTGCGCGCGGCGTCGATTGCAGGTCATGGCAAGTCGATGCTCCCCGCAACTTGGCTGATTCGTAGTCGGTGAGCGCGCCGAATCTGGCGGGCGCGCACTCCCTCCGTGCTTGGCGGGCCCTCCCCCCAATGGTAGTCGCTTCCCCGCAATGACCCGCTATGTCCCCAATTAACTTGAGAGCTCTCACGGTCCCCGTCCTCCTGCTCCTCATCAGCGCCCCGGCTGTCCTCGCTCAGGGAGAGGACGCCACCCCTGCCCTCGATTCCGGCAACACCGCCTGGATGATGACCGCCACGGTCCTCGCCCTCTTCATGACCTTGCCGGGACTGGCGCTTTTCTACGGAGGCCGCGTTCGCTCCAGGAATTTCCTGAGCGTTCTCATGCACTGCTTTGTCATTGCCGGCGTGGCCTCCATCCTCTGGGTGGTTTGCCTTTACTCCCTCACCTTCTCCGGGAGCAACCGGTGGCTTGGCGACATGAAGAACCACTTCCTGAACGGAGTTGGGGGCCTGACCGCGACCAACTACCCCGAACCGACCTTCGTGATCTTCCAGATGACCTTCGCGATCATCACTCCCGCGATCGTGATCGGCGCGTTCGTGGAGCGCATCAAGTTCCGCGCCGTTCTCCTCTTCACCGTCCTCTGGCTTCCCATCGTCTACGTCCCGGTCGCCCACTGGGTCTGGGGCGGCGGCTGGATGGCCCTCCTTGAGCCGACTACCAGGGATCTCGCGGGCGGCATCGTGGTCCACACTACCGCAGGCCTTTCGGCCCTCGTCATTGCCTGGATGATTGGACCGCGCATCGGATTTCCGAAAGACCTTCACCCGCCCCATCGCCCCGGCATGGTCATGATCGGAGCGTCGATGCTCTGGGTCGGCTGGCTTGGACTCAACGCCGGGAGCCAGCACAGCGCCAACCAAGCAGCCGGCATGACCATGCTCGTCACTCACATCGCCGCTGCGACTGCATGCCTCACCTGGATGACCATCGAACGCCTCAAAGCCGGCAAGGTCGGCCTCGTCGGACCGGTGACCGGCATGGTCGCAGGCCTCGCCACCATCACCCCAGCTTCCGGGGATGTCGGTCCCATGGGAGCGCTGATTCTTGGCTTTCTCGCAGGGTCTGTCTGCTATTTCGCCTGCGGCATCGTGAAGGACAAACTTGGCATCGACGACACCCTCAACGTCTTCGCTGTTCACGGCGTGGGGGGCATGATGGGCACCATCCTCGTCGCAGTCCTCGGCACGAGCACCTTTGGCGGGCATGGTGTCGAGAATATGGGCGCCCAGCTCAAGACCCAATGCATCGCGGTGGGGGCCACGGCAGTCTGGTCGGTGCTCGGCACCGCCCTCATTGTGATGATCATCAAGTCCACCACCGGATTACGCGTTTCGGAGGACAACGAGATCAAAGGTCTCGACCAGACCGCCCACGGCGAAGCGGCTTACTCCCTGGATTGAGCGTCTTTGGAGCTTGCCTCCAACACAGTCAAAGGCGATTCCTGACACCACCGCCGCTCATCGTTGGCCGCTCCCCATGTCCGACCCCGAAGATCCCCTCACGCCCGCCCTTCGCGAGGAGTGGCTGCGTCGCAGACGGCGCATGCGCAGTGCGGGATTGGGCCTGGTGATCTGGACCATTCTAGTCACGGTCTTCGTCATTCTCACCGCCTACGGAACCATTGAACTCCCCACCTTGTTTCGCGTCGCCTTCGTCCCTCTCTACTTTCTCCCCGTGCTCTTCTACGGTCTCTTCGGCCTCATCAACCAGCGCTGCCCGCGCTGTGCCAAGAGCCAAAGTAGGGTCCGCAATCCACGGTTCTGTTACAATTGTGGACTCCGCCTCAGGGAGTGAGTTTCCCTGCGAGCGTCTTTTCGATAATCGCGAGAATTTTATCCAACCGCGTCGTCTTGCTCACAAAGGTCAGCCCTCCGCTGACTGATTCACCAGTCGGCTTGGAAGGATCCTCTTCCACCAGCGCAGTCAGCATGAGGACCGGAGTCCGCGCAAATCGGGGCTCCGCCTTAATCGCTGCGATGACATCTCCACCATCCATCGAGGGCATCACCACATCGATAAAGATGAGATCGGGCTGAAATTCCTGCGCCCGGGCCACCGCCTTGGAAGGATCATTCTCGGTCTCCACCTTGTAGTTTCCGGAGTCTTCGAGGTTCTCCTTGAAGAGGGCCGAAAATCCGGCTCATGAGGCATAGCCTACCCTTCTGCTCCGCCATCACAAGCCGTCGGGCAACTTCCCGGCCTGGATCGCTCATTTGAAACCTTGCCAGCAGCCGGCCCGTATGCAGCCTGTTCGCATACGAACCACCCAGAACACCATGAATCTATTCCATCGTACACTCGCCGCCGGCGCAGCCCTCTCCCTCACCCTGGCGACCGCCCATGCTGATCATCATCTCTCCGTCCATTACAAGGGCCAGGACGGCCCAGGCAAGGGCAAGCACATCGTCCTGGTGAGCGGCGACGAAGAGTACCGCTCCGAAGAGTGCCTCCCCATGCTCGGCAAGATTCTCGCCGAATACCACGGCTTCGATTGCACCGTCCTGTTCTCCGTGAACGCCAAGGGCGAGATCGATCCCAACAACCAGAAGAGCGTCACCAATTCCAAGGCCTTCGATTCTGCCGACCTCATCATCATGGCTCTTCGCTTCCGCAACTGGCCGGACGCGGACATGAAGCACTTCGTCGACGCCTACCATCGAGGCGTACCGATCGTGGCACTTCGCACCAGCACACACGGCTTCCGCATCGGCGGCGGGGACTACAAGTCCTTCTCCCGTTTCGGCAAGGACGTCCTCGGTGAGGGCTGGGTCAGCCACTGGGGCCATCACAAGAAGCAGGGATGCCGTGGCGTGGTGGAAGATGCCAACAAGTCGCATCCCATCCTGAAGGGAGCGACCGACGTCTTCGCTGACAGCGATGTTTACGAAGCCCACCCTCCCAAGGACGCCCTGATTCTCCTGCGCGGAGCAGTGACCGAGACTCTCGATCCGAAGTCCAAGCCGATTGAAGGAAAGAAGAACACTCCCATGATGGCGGTGGCCTGGACCCGCGAGTTCAAGAATCCCAAGGGCAAGACCAACCGCATCTTCTGCACCACCATGGGCGCCGCCACTGACTTCAAGAGCAAGGGCTTGCGCCGCCTGGTCGTGAATTCTGTCTTCTGGGGACTCGGCATGGAAGACAAGATCAATGGCAGCGCAAACGTCGAACCACTTGGTGATTACGACCCGACCTTCTTCGGCTTCGGCAGCTTCAAGAAAGGCGTGAAGCCCTCTGCCCACAAGTAACCCGCACCACGCACAATACATTCTTTGGGAGCGGGCTGCGGTGTTCTCCGCAGCCCGCCCTGTCTCCAAGCCATGTCCGAACCCGAAATCAACAACCCGGCCTCTCGCCAACCGAAACCACCCGGGCCGGAAGATAAGGAGCCATCCGAAGACACCACGGAGGACCCATCCGCAGCGAAAGGGGCGGATGAGAAGGACCCGAAAGACCTCACTCCCGAAGAGCAGCTCGCGCGCTACGAGGAGTCCCTCAAGAACGACGACTGGGGTCACCAGCCCTGCTGAGCACAGGCGCAGCGCGCTCTAAATCTCCTCCTCGCCCTTGTCCTTGTCCAGCGGCACCGGCGGGGGAACCTTGTTGGTGGCGAACACGTTGGGGCTCACGATTTCATATGCTTCCTGCCAGTCGCACTTGCAGCACTTTGTTCGCACCTCATCCGGGCAGCGTCGCGCCACAAGGATCGCGGCGATCAGGGGCCAGCCGTAGATCACCACGCAGAGAAAAAACCCTCCGATATTGCCCGGGCAAACGAATCCCGGTGAAACCAGCATGTAGCCCGGGATCCAAATCGCAGTGGCCGGAATCCCGGCCAAGCCAATCAGCATCGCTTTCCTCCCCATCTTCGGCTTTGGGGCGGAGCCGTAGATCATCTGCCTTACACGACGGACACCACTTTGGAACATCTTTGAGGAGGACTTGAACAGCCCCCCTCGCAACCTAGGAACCCGGGTCGGTGGGTCAAGGCGCATTGTCGGGCACTCTGTCCCGACATTGACCTCTTACTCGCCATCGCGCATCGTCCTCACACATGATGAACACACGAACGCTCGGGGCCAATGGATTCGAAATTGGCGAAGTCGGACTCGGGTGTTGGCAACTCGGCGGCGCTGACTTTGGCCCGCTGGCGGAGGAGACCGCGCACGAGATTCTCTCCACCGCCAGGGAGAGCGGCACGACATTCTTCGACACCGCAAATGTGTATGGCGATGGTCGCAGTGAACGGCTCATCGGCACCTTCCTCAAGGATCACGGTGACGGAATCACGGTCGCCTCCAAGACGGGTCGCGGCGAGGTCTACCCGGACGGCTACAGCCTGGAAAACCTGCGCACCTCCATTCGCGAAACCATCGGGAAGCTGCGCGTGGATTGCCTCGATCTCATCCAACTCCACTGCCTGCCTCACGCGGTCCTCAAGGAGGGCGCGATTTTCGACTGGTTGCGCGAAGTGCAGGAGGACGGGCTCATCAAGCGGTTTGGTGCGAGCGTCGAAAGCGTGGAAGAAGGACTCACCTGCCTCGAGCAGAACGATCTCCTTTCCCTCCAGGTCATCTTCAACCCCTTCCGTCAAAAACTCGTGGAGGAACTGTTGCCCCAGGCCGCGGCGGGCGGCGTGGGCATCATCGTCCGTCTCCCTCTGGCGAGCGGATTGCTCAGTGGCAAGTTCAGTGCCGACACCACCTTCGGAGAGAGCGATCACCGCAACTACAACCGCGATGGAGACGCCTTCAACGTCGGGGAGACCTTTGCCGGACTCCCGTTCGCCAAGGGTGTCTTGCTGGCCGACCAACTGAAGCCGCATGTTCCGGAAGGAATGACCATGGCCCAGATGACCCAGCGCTGGATCCTCGATTTTGAAGCGGTTTCCGTCATCATTCCGGGTGCCAGCACTCCGGAGCAGGCGCGCGAGAATGCCACCGTCTCCGACCTCCCGCCTCTCTCCGACGACCTCCACGCTTTCCTGCGGGAGTTTTACCGGGACGGCGTCCATCAGCATGTTCGCGGAGCCTACTGAGATGAAGCGCATCGTCGTCGAAGTGCATCGCTCCAACCATGCGGATCCCATCGCCTTCTCCGCGAGCTCAACAGCTGGTTCTGGGCCCCAGCCAGGCCGGACTGGAAGGGTGCGTCCCCCTGAAAACTACTCAACTCGAACCCGTATCAAGACTGTGCGATTCTCTTGCTCACTTCTCCTCACCGCCGCTCTCTCTGCCCTCGCGCCGCCGGCCTCTGCCGAATCGAAAGCGGCCCTCACCATCCGAGTCAACCCCCAGGGGTTTGGAGCCTCCAAAGCTGACATCCACGCCGTCTGCAGATCGGCTGCCGACCAACTCCTCAAGCACATGGATGGCCTGGAGAAAACCACCGTCGTCGTCAGCAAGGGAAAGCACGGACCGATCGCGCTCTTTGATCGTGGCGGAAAGGGCGAATTCCACGTCAAGCTCGACACCGGCCAGACCTACTGGTCGCAGTATTCCTATCAGTTCGCCCACGAGATTTGCCACGTCCTCTGCCGCTACGAAGATGACTACAAGGGCAACCTCTGGTTCGAAGAGACACTCTGTGAACTGGCTTCCCTCTACTGCCTGCGCGAGATGTCACGCACTTGGCGGACGAATCCCCCGTATGCGAACTGGAAAGCCTTCGCGCCATCCCTGCGCGATTACACCGATGACATTCTTCGCAAGCGCGTGGACTACCTGGAGATTCTCAAGAGCGGCCTGCCCGCCTACTACCGCAAGCACGCTGCCCACCTTGTCAAGAATGCAACCGATCGCGAAAAGAACGGCTCCATGGCCGTCGTCCTCCTTGCCCTCTTTGAACGCCAGCCCGAACACTGGAATGCCATCCGTTGGGTGAACGCGGCTCCCTCTCCCGAAGGAGAAACGTTTGCGCAGTATCTCACCAAGTGGCGCGACGCCGTCCCCGAAAAACACAAGCAGTTCGTGGAATCGATCGCCGGGATTTACGGAGTAACCCTCAAGCCGTAGCCTCCTGCCCCCGATGAGCGAACCCCGCGTCTTTCTTCGGGCACCCGCCCCCGGCGACCGCGATTCGTTCCTCCGGGCCACCCAGGCGAACCGGAGTCTTCACGAACCCTGGATTCATCCTCCAGTCACTCCCGGCGACTTCGACCTCTACCTCAAGCGTTTCGAGGGTCCCGACCACGAAAGCCGCCTCGTCTGCCTCGCGGACACCGGGGATCTTGTCGGGGTCATCAATCTCAACAACATCATCCGCGGCTACTTCCAGAACTCCTTCCTGGGATTCTACGGCTTTGTCCCCCACACCGGCCACGGGCTCATGCTGGAGGGTCTGCAGCTCGTAATTCGCGAGGCCTTCGGCCCCCTCGAATTACATCGCCTCGAGGCCAACATCCAACCCGGGAATGAACGCTCCATTCGCCTGGTGCAAGGCGCGGGCTTTCGCATGGAAGGCCACTCGCCGCGCTATCTCCGGATCGCAGGGAAGTGGCGGGACCACCAACGCTGGGCCCTGCTCCGCGATGAGGACTAAGATCAACCACCTGCGAAGCCTGACTCCAGAACGGACCTCCTCCATTTCGGCAGAGAGTCCGGGCAGTCGGTCTATCCCCGCTCAGCGAACGGCGTCCCTCTCCGGCACATTGAACTCAATCGGGGGCGCGTGGATGATGCGTAACTCGCCCAGTCCCGCGAAGGGAGGAGATCCCCCCACCAGGTAGTTTCCGTCCGGTGAAAACCTCAGGTTCGACAGGTTGGTTCCCGGCTCTTCGATCGAGAGCAACTCGCGCCGTGAGGCCACGTTCCAGAGCCGCAAGGTCCCATCCCCACTGGAAGTTGCCAGGGTCTTGCCATCCGGGGAAAAGGCCACCGACCAGATCGCCTGCTTGTGCCCGGCCAGCGTCCCGAGGTGCTTTCCATTCGAGGTATCCCACAAGCTCACCGCATTTTCAAAGTCATCGAAGCCGTAGGTCATGGCGATGATCCTTCCATCCGGCGAAAGCGCGGAGCTCGATCCAAAGGACTGCCCGCCATGATCAATCCGCGCGCGTTCCGTCCGCGAGGCGGTGTCCCAAATAATGCTGTAGCCTTCCCGGGTCACCGTCACGAGCGTTCCGCCGCCCTCCGAGAAGACGGCGTGACTCCCCGAAATCCGCATGATCGGCTCAGCGGTGTCGGTCAAATCCCACCAGGCCAAGTCATCGCGCCACCCAACCGTCACGAGGGTCTCTGCTTCCGGAGACAAGGCGATGAAATCGAGGCGCCGATTGCCGGTCGAGAACCCGGTCTCGCCCTCTCCGTCCAGCTTCCGCAACCTCACTGCTCCATTGGGCAAGCCCTCCGCCAGTGCGGTGAGATCGGCGCTGACCGAGACAATGTAGCGCCCAAAGCGGGTGTCCGAGGAAAGAAGATCGATCGAGTAGGTCGGCTTGCGGGTCTCCAGGTTGAAGATGGAAAGTTCTCCCTCCCGATTCAGGGCCGCAACGTAGCGGCTATCCTTGGAAAAGCTGAGCGGCTTCCACCGGCCCCTGATGGCCTCGGTGGGGGCATCCTCTTTGGTCGGCCAGATCATCACCTCGCCATCCTTGCTTCCACTGGCAAGCAGATCCCCGCGGGGAGAGAGCGCGGTGCACCAGACTTCCCCCCGGTGCCCATGCAGCGTGCGACCCAAACGTCGCGTCTCAATGCCCCACAGCCGCACCGAGTGGTCCCAACTGCTGGACGCGAGAAGCGTGCCTTCCTCATCAAGGGCGAGGGAGGTAATCATCCCTGAGTGGCCCTCGTCCGGCGGGGTGTCCGGCAGCACCCCGACTTCCTTGCCGCTCTCCGCATCCCATACCCCGAGGTAGAAGACTCCCCGGGTCGATTTCTCCGTGTGGGGAGCGATGACCGAGTTTCCGTCTCGCGAGAAGACAATCCGCCTCCCTCCGGGAAACAGACCCCGCAGCGGAACGGCCGATTCCTCCATCACCACGCGCTCACCGCCCTCGTCCAACGACCAGAGGACGATGCCGTCGTTGGAACCGGTGGCGAGCTGGTGGTTATCCGGAGAGAACGCGAGAGGTCCTGAGCTCTCCGGCAGGTGACGCCAGCGTTGCCAGCTCAGCGTGTCCCAGAGCGTCACTCCCCGCCCGTCACTCGTCGCCAGGAGCTGCCCGTCCGGTGAGATCGCCAAGGCTGCTCCCTCGTTGCGCAACTCCAGGATGGGATCCCCGGTATCGAGATCGTAAATCCATACGCCCTGCCGGCTGCTCGCTGCCAGGCGATCCCCATCGGGAAAGAAGACCACCGACGACACCGGGCCCGGGAGGGAGAGCCGAAGGCGATCGGTCACGAGATCCCAGACCAGGAGCTCGCTGCGCGTTCCCACTGCGAGCGCGTCTCCATCCCTCGAGAAAGCCAGCGCCATGATGGGACTGTCCTGGCGGGGCAGGGTGCGATGCGGATCTCCGAGACAACGTCCGGCGAGGTAACGCCACTCAAAACCCCGGTGATCCGTCTGCCCCGGCCAACGAACACTCTGGCGTTCGAGCAGGTTCAGCGCCTTGGCGATGTGTCCGTCCCGCACCGCGTGATAGCTCACATTGATGTCCGCCACGTACTCGTGCAACCGGGCCGTGGCGGCGCTCTTGAGCGCATCCTCGCGCTCCCGCACGGCGTCCTCGCGAAGCTCTGATTGCAGGGCGTGCGCCTCTCGCATCTCCCGCTCCGCCTCTGTGGCCCGCAGCGCCAGCCCCGTGCTCACCACAATACCGGCAACCAGCATCAGGAGCACGAGCAATCCAGCGATCACCGCAGAGTGATTCCGGCGGACAAACTTCTTGAGTCGATCGGCGGCACTGGGTGGGCTCGCGGTCACCGGCAATCCCTGCAGGAAGCGTTCAAGGTCGGCGGCGAATTCACTCGCGCTGCCGAATCGTCGCTCACGATCGCGCTCGAGACACTTCATCACGATCCAGTCCAGGTCCCCTTGAACTTCAGCCTCCAATTTGCCCAGGTTCGTTCCGCGATCCATTGCAATGCGCGGTCGATCTTCCACGCGGGAATGACGAATCTTGAGTGACGGACGGAGAGGTTCGGCATCGCGCAGAGCTTGGCGCAGGTCATCGATCCCGGCATTCTTCACCTTCGCACCGTCCAACGGCGTGTAGCTGGTGATCAACTCATAGAGGAGGACTCCCAGCGAGTAGACATCGCTCCGCGTGTCGATGTCCACGCGGTCTCGTTCCGCCTGCTCGGGGCTCATGTAGGCCGGCGTCCCGATCACGGTCTCGCACATGGTAACCGCCCGATCTCCTTCGAGGGGATCAATCGCCTTTGCCACTCCAAAGTCGATGACCTTGGGCATGGCCTCCCCGTCCTGCTCCGCAACCAGGATGTTGGAGGGCTTCAGGTCGCGATGAATGATCCCCTTCTGATGGGCGTGCTCCACCGCGCGACAGACCTTGATGAATAGCGCGACACGATCCCGCACCGACAGCGAGTTGGCATCGCAGTAGTCCGTGACCGGTTCGCCCTTCACAAAGTCCATGACGAAGTAGGGCCGGCCATCCGGGCTGGCTCCTGCGTCCAGGACGCGCGCGATGTTGGGGTGATCCATCAAGGCCAGCGCCTGGCGCTCGGTCTCGAACCGCCGAATGACACTGCGCGTATCCATCCCCAGCTTCAGAATTTTCAATGCCACGGTGCGCTGAACCGGTTCTCGCTGCTCGGCCCGGTAGACCGACCCGCCCCCACCCTCGCCCACCAGTTCAATGAGTCGGTAGGGACCGATCTCGTCACCGGGACTCTCGCCGGGGCAAGTAGGGAGATCGTTTCCCCGCGTCAGCTCCCGGGTTTCATCACGAAGGGCCGGGCGTTCCAGAAAATCGCCTACCTGGGAGGTCTCAGCCAGGAGGGCGTCCACCTGGTCCCGGAGCGCCTCATCCTCCCCGCAGGCATGATCAAGGAGCCCGCCCCGCGCCACCAGGTCATCGCAATCGAGAGCCGCGGTGAAAATCTCCCGCACACTCTTGCTCCTCCCCACCGGTGGATTACTGCTCATGTCGTCCTGGATAACGAAGCGATGGCGGCTCCGCAATCTGTGCCTGTCACGATAGCACCTGCAACAAATTATGCGCGTTTTTGTCAATTGGGCCGCAGAGAAAGATCTTCCTGTGCTGATCCGTTGACAGGGCGATGGGCATTTCCAATCCTCATCACGCCTTGGACGACGTGACCCGAATTCTCTGCCGGATGGAAGCTGGCGAGTCCACGGCGGAAGAATTGCTTCCGGCCGTCTACGAGGAATTGAGGCGCCTGGCCTACCGCAAGATGGCTGGCGAACGGGCGGGCCACACCCTGCAGGCCACCGCTCTTGTGCACGAGGCCTGGCTGCGCCTCGAAGGAGCAGAGGGATCGAATTGGCAGAATCGAAATCACTTCTTTGGTGCAGCCGCGGAAGCCATGCGCCGCATCCTCGTCGACCACGCCCGCAAGCAAAACAGCCAGAAGCGCGGATCGGGCGTCCCCAAGGTGGAACTTGAGATTGCGGAATCTTCGATTGTGGTCAACGCCCCGCCCGACGAGATGCTCGCCGTGCACGAGGCCCTTGATCGTCTTGAGGAGGAGGATCCGCAGACTGCCGAACTCGTGAAGCTACGCTACTTTGTCGGCATGACCATGGCCGAGGCCGCGGACGCCCTCGGATTGAAGAAACGCACCGCCGAAGCGCTCTGGACCTACGGAAAGACCTGGCTTCACCGGGAAATCCGAAATCCCTCCTGAGATTGGAGGTCAATTTCAGACAAATCTGCGGAGATTCGCCACTCCCTGCGCATTTGTCACCGATGGGCATGGACGGGGGGCTTGCCCCCGCTGGTGTTTCATCACCCCAATCCTTGGCGCAAACTCATTAGAGCGCGAACCCATGAACAAATCCGTCATTCTCAATGCCAGCTGGCTCGCCATCGCAGCGGCCGCATTTATCTTCGGCCGTTCCACCGTCACAACCGACGATGAGAACTCTCAGGACTCCAATGGTTCCAGTAAGAGCAGCGCCTACCGGTCCGCCGCGGGCTCGCCCGGCAACGGAGGGAGCCGCACCGGATCGAAGACCGGACGCAACACTCCTGGCGGCACCGCCAAGACGGGTGTCACCGTGAACCAGTTTCTGCGTGAAACCGACTCCCTCGTCGCCAACAAGCTCTTTGCCGACTTGCTCCTCGAGATGGATGCCAGCAATGCCCGCGGCATCTTCGATGCCCTGCACCAGAGCGGGCGCGACGGGATCGACTCCGGTCAGCAGATGGCTCTCTTCCTTCAAGCATGGGGCAAACTTGATGGCCCCGCCGCGATGGAAGCAGTGGGAGAACTTGGAGGCGATTTCCGCCGTCGTGGCTTGGCAGGCGTGTCCGCCATCACCGGCTGGGCCAGCGTCGATCCGGAGGCGGCCAAAGCTCACCTTGCCTCCATCGAGAACGATTGGGAAAAGAACATGCTCGCCCATGGCGTGGTGAGTGGCCTGGCCGCCTCTGACCCCAACGCCGCTACCGATTTCGTATTCCAGATCGATGCAGAGCAACGCGCTGCAATCGCAAACGCCGGAGACGAAATCCCGCGCGAAGGGATCGAGCGCTTTCGCGCCTATGCGTTCGACCGCCAGCTTGGCACCATCGCCAATGCGCAGATCGCGCGGGGCATGACCACCGCCACTTCCTGGGCCGAAGGTCTTCCAGAGGGCTCCATCAAGGCTTCCGCCTTCGATCGGGTAGCAGAGAGTTTCGCGGAACAGGATCCCGCCGGAGCAGCCGACTGGGTGAAAAGTCATGCCGGAAACGAGTACGCTGAGCGTGCCGTTCGCGAAGTCGCGGAGGAACTCGGCCGCGAGGATCCCGGTGAAGCGGTGCGCTGGTTGAGCGAGCTTCCCGAAGCGAGCCAGAACAGTGCCATCGGTCAGTCGATGGAGCGGTGGGCCAAAAAGGATCCGGTCGCAGCAGGCCAATACCTCACCGACATGCCGCAGTCGGCCACTCGTGACAATGCGGTGAGCAGCTATGCTCGCGAAGTCGACGGCTCCGACCCGCAGATCGCGGCGGAGTGGGCCGGCTCGATCCAGAACGAAGAGATGCGCATCGACACCTTGAATGCGGTGGCCCGCTCATGGGTCCGCAGCGAGCCTGAAGAGGCAAGAGCCTGGCTCCCCAACAGCGGCCTCCCTGCCGAACAACAGGAGCGCATCCTGAGCGACGCCGATCGACGGGACGATTTTCGCGCCCGCTTCCGCGGCGAACGCTAGGACACCCCGGGCTCCGACCGACCTTGGTCTGCAAGTCGAAGGTCAGAGGTCGGAGATGGGCATGAATTCGAGGTGAGGCCTTTCCCTCTGTTGGGCCCACGGAGGCAACTCCAGCGGCCCGACAACCGCACCTAAACACGCCAATCTCCGACCGTCGGCCTTCCGACTTTCCAAGTTTAGAACTCCCCGCGTGTCGATTCTTCCAGGCACAGGAAATGACCTTCCTTGCACCATCCTCGATCCTCACCGAGATCGGGCATTGTAATTCATGAAGCCGGTCCCCTCCTCCATCCTGATGGCAATTCGACCGGCCAATTCCCAAACAATTCTCAGGGCCACTATCAGGATCCAATCGCCCGCAGGCGACTCCGAGTTGGGAATTGGGACTTGGTGCTGAAGCCTATTTGGAAATTGGGGAATGGAAAATTCGCCGGGCTCCCAAGTGCCCATTGTTGGGGAAGCGCGACGAAGGACGGGGAGGAGCCTGAACCTGGCGCCATCCATCCTATTTCAGCTTCTCCCATTCCTCCCGGGTGGCCTTGGACTTTTGGTACTCCATCATGATTTTCCAGCCTCCCTTCTTGACGAGGAGACCTTCAAAATGGATGTACTCCTTCTTGGGTTGGCCCTCGGCATCAATCGTGGAATAGAGAAAGATCCCGGTCTCGTGCGCGGTGGTCTCGTCACTCAATCTCTTGCTGAATCTGAATTCCACGCTCGCTTTGATTTTGCCTGCACTGGTATCCAAAAAATCCTGCTTCCAGCGGGCCAGGGCCTTGGACAGCGGGTAACTGGCTTGGGAAGTGCCTGAGACGAGGACCCCCTCTTGGTGACAGGTGGCCTTGTAGCCCTCAAAGTCGCCTTCGCGCACTGATCGAGACACTTCGGCCCAGAAGGCATCCAACTCCGCCAGCCTCACCTTGTCCTCAGCTGCGAATGCGCACTGCGCACCAAACAGCAACCCTGCTAGGAAGAAAAACAGTTTCATATCGCTCTCCCACTCTAGGCAGGCTGCACCTGTTTGAAAGCTGTACATTCGCGCGTTCAGCACGACCCGGAAAGTTCAGGACGCCGGGCGATCTCTCACTGCATTGCTTCAGCGAACGACCAGGATCACCGGGCGGGCTGGGCTCCGGACGGACCTTGGTGAGTTACCTAGTCCAGTCATGAGTCTCGTCGCTCCAGAAAGAGCTTCAGGCTCTCGTGGAGAAAATAGCCCCACCCTGCCTCGCCGCTCTCGCGGCTGAAGAGCGGATTGTCCTGCGGAAAGGTTTCAATTCCAACGTGAGTGAGCTTCAGGTTCGTCCCTTGGGGTGTTTCCGACAATTCCCACGTGACCGATGAGTTTCCGGCATAACCTCCATATCACCAGTGCTACGCGATTCTCCTTTCTGGAACAACCTCGGTCACTTTCCACTGGTGCGCATAGGATTGCTCCTCGACCTGCACATCGAATTGCGTTTCGAAGCCCACTTCAGGTTCGAAGTGAGACATCGACTCGAAGAACCACCGGCGTATTTGGCCCTTTTCGGTAATGGCCTTCCAAACCGCCGCAATTGGAGCGTTGTAATTTTGTTCCACGACAATTGGGCCTGTGTTCATGAGCATGGCCTCCCTGGCAATCGAACCCTACCAGCACACGCGGCAGGAGTTGACGCGAAGAAACAGGACCATCCTCGCGATCAAAGAACAAGCGATGTCCTGCTTGCTCTGCGGCGACTCGCGCCTCAAAAAAAACCCGCGACGTTTCCGTCGCGGGATGGTCTGAAAACGAATCTCTGGCGATCTCTTACTGCACGCTGATCCCCAGATTCACGTCGCAACCGGGCACGCTCTTTTTGAACTCCTCCACCGCCGCGGGAGTGACCTTGGTTTGCCAGAGATAGAGCTTCTTGAGCTTCTTCAACCCGGTCAGCTTCTTCAGCCCGGCATCGGAAACCTGAGTTCCGTAGAGGTTCAGGTACTCCAGTTCGCTGAGTCCCTTGACCACATCGAGGCCGTTGTCAGTGACTTGGGTTCCGTTGAGCCAGAGCTTTTTGAGCCTGGGCATCTTGCTCAGGTGAGCGGCGCCGGCGTCAGTCAGCGAGGTGGAACCCAGATTCACATCGACCAGGCCTCCGTTCACGGGAGCCAACTTGGCGAGGTGCTCGTCCTTGAAGTCCTTGCGCATGCTGACCGCCGTAAAGGTGAGATCGCTGTCCTGTTGCGAAACGAAGCCGAGAGCGTTGGGGAAACTCTGGGAAACCTCGGCCATCGCGCCTTCCAACGCCTTGCGTGCCTTGGCGAGTTCCTCGGTTTTGGTGCCGGCCTCAGCGAAGATCTTAACGAGGGCCTTCTTAACCTCATCATCCGAGGGCACCTTTTCGGCCGCGGCGATGACATCGGCCGGGGCCCCGGCATCCTTCAGGCTCTTGCCCGACGGCAAGCTCGCCGAAATCCACCACTCCAGGACTTTGAGTTCGTGGGCCTCCATCTGGGGCTTGTCGCCCGGGGGCATGTGATCATCGTCATCGTGAGGAAGCTTGATGCGCTCGATCATGAGGCTCTCGTCGACCTTGCCCGGCACCGCGGCGGCATCTTCGTCGCCACCCTTTTTGATGGATTCGATTGAGGTCAGAACGAGCTTGCCCTTGATCTTCTTCTTGCCACTCGGGTTGTCAGCCGCATCGGAGTGGCACCGGTAACATCTGCCCCGCAGGATGGGCACGATGACCTCCTTGTAGGACGCGCGCTCCGCGGCGGGTTTGGCGATCGCGGCGTTACCGAGCAGAATGCTCCCCACCACAACGGCGAGGACGAAGGGAATTCGGGTGGTGTGACTCATGGTGTTGATGAGGGCGAATACGGTGATTCGGGCGAATTGTTTCGCGAGACCTTCCGCGGCTTCTATTCGCCCCTCGAAGCGCGGCCATGCCAGCACTTCCGGCCCCGCCAAACAACGGAAAACTGCCCGAAGGCGTCCCCTCTTTACAGGATCAGGCCCAAATCAGCGCCGGTTTGAGCGCACGGGAGCCGGAACAGGCTCTTTTCGCCCGAACACCTTCCTGAAATCGATCCCGAGATAGGCCAGGGCATTGAGAAACACGAGGGCCGCCAACCCCTCATCGAGAAACGGCAGGGGATCCAGGGTCGGCCCCATGATCAGCAAATACAGGCCGGACAGGATTGCGAGAGCGAGGGCGAGGAAGGACTTCATGAGGGGAGGGTAGTGGTAATTCGGGGAAGGGCAACCTGACTGCGGGCACAAATTCTGCAACTTGTTGAATACCTTAGCCTTGTAACCTGTTAATCATCAAAATCTCCCTCCATCTCGCCACCGTGGCTCAGGATGAACTGGAGGTCTTCGAGTGCGAGGTTGCTGGCGAAGCCCTCGTCGCCGAGGACGTTGGTCACCAGCGCGGTCTTCTGGTGTTGCAGGACGCGGATCTTTTCTTCGACCGAGTCGCGGGTCAGGAGACGATAGGCGATCACCTGGTTCTTCTGTCCGATCCGGTGGGTTCGGTCGATGGCCTGGTTCTCCACCGCCGGGTTCCACCACGGATCGTAGAGGATGACGTAGGAGGCCGAGGTCAGGTTGAGACCCGATCCACCCGCTTTGAGGGAGAGCAGGAACACCGACGGCTCCTTGCAGGTTTGAAACCTCTCGATCTCTCCTTTCCGGTCCTTGGTCTGCCCCGTGAGGTAGTTGTAGGGCCGGCTGTCGACCTCGAGCCGGGTCCGGATGATCTCCAACATCGACACGAACTGCGAGAAGACGAGGACCTTGTGTCCCTCTTCGCGGAGTTGGTCGAGGAGGTAGAAGAGCGCGGTAAGTTTCGAGCTCTCCTCCTTGAGAAACTTCGGATCGATGAGACCCGGGTGACAACAGATCTGACGCAGGCGCATGAGCCCCTGCAGGATCGCGAAGCTGTTCTTCTTCACAGCCTCGTCGGAGTCGAGACCCAGCAGCGCCTTTTGGATGCGCTTGAGCTCGGCCTTGTACAAATCCAGCTGGATCCCCTCCATCTTGGCGTAGACTTCTTCCTCGGTCCGCGGTGGGAGGTCCTTGGCAACCTGCCCTTTCGTCCGGCGCAGGAGGAAGGGCCGCAGGCGCGCCGCGAGCCGATTCTGCGAATTGGGATCCTTGCGCTTGTCGAAGCGCTTCTTGAAATAAGCGCGTGAACCCAGCACCCCCGGCATGGCGAAGGCCATCAGTGACCACATGTCCATCAGGCGGTTCTCGATCGGAGTTCCCGTGAGGACGAGGCGGTTCTCGGCATTCAACTCCCGCGCACACTTGGCCGCCTTGGAATCCGGGTTCTTGATCTGCTGACCTTCATCGAGAATCACGACCAGCCACCTGATGGTATTCAACTCGTCCCCGCCGACCCGAAGTTGGGCGTAGTTCAGGACCAGGACATCGAGATCGGTCTTGAGCGCCTCGAGGTCGAGTTCGTCCCGACTGCGCAGGACCTGCAAGCTGAGTTCCGGAGCAAAGCGCGCCGCCTCCACGGACCACACATCGAGCACCGATTTTGGACAGACCACCAGGGTGGGCATGTGCAGGCCCTTCTCTTTGGCTTGCTGACGCAGCCAGAGCATGTAGGCGAGACTCTGCACTGTCTTACCAAGACCCATGTCGTCCGCAAGGATCCCACCGAAGCGATTGGTGGCGAGGTAGGCCAGGAACTTGAAGCCGTCAACCTGATAGGGTCGCAGATCGGCCTTCAACCCGCTGGGCACATCTGCTTCGATGTTGATCTTGATATCCTTGGCGCTGTCCTTGATCCGCTTCCACGCCTTCGGATCGAAGACCTCCGCGGCCTTGGGATCGTTCAACTGCATGGCGTGCATGCGGTGGGTCTCGCCGGAGAGATCGAAGGGGTCGAGCCCCAGACGCGTCACCGCATCGCGCTGATCGGGATCGAGCTTGATTTCGAGACGCATCCACGAGCCATCGTCCATGCGCACGTAGCCACCCCGTGCGGCCACCAACTGGCGGATCTGCACCTTGCTCAGATTCACGCCCTGCACGTCGATGACGATGCGCAGGTCGAACCAGTCGATCTCCTGGTTCACCACCTCGAAGCGCACTGCCGCTGACACCGGATCGGCGAGGATGCTCTGGAGCTTGCCGTCCATCTCGATCACAATCGAGTCCCGCATCTTCTCATTCCATTCCACGAACTTTTCGGGAAACTGCTTCGTGATGCGCGTCTTAAAGGCGTCGAGCTTCTCATCGTAGGAGAGGCCGAGTTCGCTCAGCAATTCGGGGACCGGATAGAGTTTCTCGCGGGCAAAGCGCAGGAGCTGCTTGCCGCGCACGGGCTTCTGTTCAACGAGCTCCCAGCCGCCCTTGATCAGCTTTTCGCGGCGGCGTTCCTTCCTTTCGAAAGCGGCCACATCGATGACGAGGTGCTCGGTTTCGGCCGCGGTCAGGCCTTGCACCAGTTTCATCTCGAAGCGGGGGTAGAGATCGAGGTCGATCACCCGCTTCTTCATCGACTCAGGAAGCACGGCGCCGATCTTGCGCAGGAACTCCACTCCCTCGAGACTGTCGATCACGGTCTTGGGAATCAGGTAGCGCGGCATCACCTCAGTCTCTTCCAGCCATCGCGGCGGACCCGGGAAAACCGTTTCGTCCGATTGGTAAAACTCCTCGCGTCCGGGGAGAAGGCGCACCGAGTGGGAGACGTCCTCGCCTGACTTGGTCACCAGTTGCAACGCAAAGCAATTCGGGTTGGCCGGGTCGTCTTGGCAAATCCACTTGAGCGGCTCCTTGACCACCTTGAACTGCCGCGCGTCGAGGTTTACCAGGCGGGTCGCCACCGCTTCCTGGCAGAACATGCGATTGAGGAAGCGGCAGGCCGCTTCGTCGTCGAGATCGAACCTGGCTTCTCCATGCTCCGCATAGTAACTGAGAAAATGCTCCCAGAGAATCTGGCTGGCCGCATCGATGCGCAGCGCAGATTCGTGATAAAGGGCCAACAAGCGCTCGATCTCCTGTTTCTCACGCAAGACATACCACTCGCCCCCATTCTCACGCGCTTCGACACGCGCTTCGTTGATGGTGGCGACCAGGCGGAATTCTGCCTTGGAGGGACCGAGTTGCGGCGGGCGCTCGATGACACGCTCGATGCGATCATACCACGCTGCGATCTCGCGCTCCTGTTCCCAGTCGCTCATCTTGCGCTGCACCGCCGCAAGGTCGGTGATCGCGTTCATGAACTCCGGGTAGTTGAGCCTCCGCTTGTAAAGCGCGTAGGCGATGTAGTTCCAAAACTCGATGATGTCCCCAGGCGGCACCGGCCAGAGCTCCAGCGGTTCGTAGCTGTTGATATCCCACCGCGGACTGAGGCGCACCATGTCGTGATCGTGAATCTCGCCCTCGATCACATAGCGACGATATCGCTTCTCGACCTTGCTGACAAAGTCGGCCTCCTTGTCATCCACTTCGCGATCGAGCTTATCCTCGATCAGGTCGATGACAGGCGTGTCATCAAATTCGTTGGGCGACTCCGGGAGGTCCTCCCCGCGGTGCATCCGCTCCAGCATGGTGGCGTACATCGCGGCGCCCGCGACATCTTCCTTCTCTTCGGTACAGTTTCCGAACCAGCGGTTGCCCTGCAGTCGCAAGGTTGTCCGGTGGACACCGGTCTTGTCTTCGACCCGCCCCTGGATGAAGAGGTGATTGCCAAAGATCTGCGTGACCGCACCATCCTGTTGCAGCCTCTCGCCCCGCTTGCGAACCTTCTCCGGAAAACTGTTGAGGAAGTTAAGCGTCGCGCGATCCGGATTCAGCGCGGACATCGTTGATTCTGTCATTTTTGGGTTGTTTCCTGAGCCTCCCCTACGCGCCTTGCCTTCAGGGCCGAATGCCGAACGGGAGTGCGAAGCTAGCACAGCATTCTCGATTCGTGCAACCTCTGATCACAGTGTCTTGTGAGCAACCTGAGCCCTACCAAAAACGGGTCAGCCCGCGCACTCCTAAGAAACCTCCCCGGGGGCAGATGGACCCGGGGCCTCCGCCGGTTGAGTCCGCCTGAGACGGGCTGAGATCAAGCCCTCACGGGGGCTGAAGAGCCAAGCCAACCCGAAGAGCAGCCCTGCCGCAGCGGCCATCATCCCAGAGGTCACCGTCCCTCTGAACCCGAGCAACGGAGGCACCGTGAGCGCTCCGACATGGCCCAGCACGGCAGCTCCCGCCCCGATCACGACACTCAAGACCAGCATCAGGCCCAGCTTTTTGGTCAGCAGGAGGGCGGTCGCGGGCGGCACGATGAGCATCGCAATCACGATAATGCTCCCCACCGATTCAAAGGCCGCCACCGTGGTGACTGCCACCATGGTCATCAGGAGGTAGTGCATGAGGTTGGCATTGATGCCGAGCGTGGTGGCGAGTTCGGGATCGAAGGAGCTCAGCCGCAGTTCCTTGAAGAGGAGGAGGATGACCGTTAAATTCACGAGCAGAACGGAACCGATCACCAAGGCCGCGCGGGGCAGTTCGACATTCCCGATCGTCACCATCTGGAAGGGCGTCGTTTCGATCGCGCCGTAGAGCACACAGCCCGCATCCAGGTCCACGTGGTCTGCAGCCTGCCGGATCAGGATCAGTCCGACCGCGAAGAGGGTCGTGAACACGATGCCCATCGCTGCACCACGATCCACCTTGCCGAATTTGCTCACCCACTGCGTGAATACTGCGGTGAGAATTCCCACGATGGCGGCTCCCACGAACATCACGAAGCTCGCCCGGCTCGAGGTGATGAGGAAGGCGGCGGCCAGTCCCGGGAGGACGGCGTGGCTGATTGCATCGCCCATCATGCTCATCTTGCGCAGCACCAGGAAGCAGCCCGGCAAGGCGCACGCCACGGCGCAGAGAGCTCCCACCACCACGATCCAGGTATCGAACATGGTCCAGTTCATGAGTCGTCAGGGTTGGGGTGCTCGATGAAGTGCGGACTGGGCGGCACTTCCAGGCTCGATCCGCGGGGTTGCAATTCGGCCTCCAGTTGCCGCACCACTTCGGCCCCGAGAACATGCTCCACGAGGTCGGCATCGCGATCGACGTGGCTTGGGGCGATGTCCGCGTATCGAATGAGATAGAGCTCCCACAGACGGTGATTGCGGGTCACCCGCGCCCCTTCGCCGAAGCCGGCCTCCGAAAGACACACCTTTCCCTGCCCCGCTTCCTCGACGTGATCTTCCGCCCGCGCGTTGCGCAGAAGGCTCGCGAGGTAGTGCGGCGTCCAAGTGCGATGCGCCTTGAGCGCCTCGTAGCTGATGGGAAGATTGCGCACCGGTTGCGCGGTGTCGGGCTGCCCCACTTCGAGGATCTCGTAAACCGCCCGCAAGAGGTGCTGGCGCCCGACTTTCCGGCGCAGCCGCGACTGCCGGAGGACCCGCGGAACCACTCCGCCCGCCGGTCCAAGGAACATGCTGACGAGGAACACCGCAGCGGCCACCAACACGATCACCGCACCGGCCGGAAGCCGGGGCAGGAGGGCGCTCAGCATCGAGCCCAACATGCCGCTCACCCCTCCAATAATCGCAGCAAAGAGCAGCATGAGCGGCAGGACATTGGTCCAGAAGCGGGCCGCTGCGGCCGGGGTGATCAGGAGCGCGATGATCAGGATCAAGCCCACCGCCTGCAGGCCGACCACCGTGACCGCAGTCACCAGCCCGAGCATCAGGACGTCGAGCAGCAGGGTAGGCCAACCCAGGCTCGCCGCGAAATCCTCGTCGAAGCACAGCGCCGTCAATCCGGTAAAGCAAATGAGCGAGACCACCGCCACGGGCGCGGTAACTCCCGCGATGAGCCAGAAATCGCTTTTCACGATGGAGGCCGCGGAGCCGTAGATGAAGGACTCCAGTCCTGCCGCGCTCGCTTGGGGCATGCCCTGAACCATCGCCAGGATCACCACCCCGACCCCGAAGAAGACACTGAGCACGATTCCCATCGCGGCATCGTCCTTGAGCAGGGTGGTGTTGCGAATCGCGAGGACCAGCAGGACTCCCAGCAGGCCGGTCGCGGTCGCGCCTGCAAGCAGGCCGGGAAGAGACTTGCCCTCCCCGCCCAGCATCACCATGACGAGAAAGGCCAGGCCGATGCCCGGCAACGTTGCGTGAGAGAGGGCATCACCCATCAGCGACCGTCGACGCAGCAGGAGAAAGGTCCCCACGATGCCCGCCGTGATGCCGAGCAAAGTGGTGGATGCCACCACGATCCTCGTATTCCAGTTCCTCAGGGTGACCACTTCCCACACGTCCTCTGAGGTCGGCCAGTCGATCCCCGCTGCCCCTGCTGTCCCCGCCCCCAGGAGCAGGATGGCGGATATGAGACGCACCACCAATCGCCGGTGTCCCCTAGCGGCCCACATGGAACAGTGCCTCGGCAACGTCGTCTAACAGATTGAGCTTGCCCCCGTAGGTCTTCTGCAGGTTGTCCCTGGTGAAAATCTCCTTGGTAGGTCCGGAAGCCACCACCCGCATGTTGAGAAGAACGAGCCAATCGAAATAGCGCGTGACGGTCGCGAGGTCGTGGTGCACGACGAGACAGGTCTTGCCCGCCCGGTTGAGATCCTTCAGCAGCACGACGATGGCCTGTTCAGTAGCGGCGTCGACCGCGGCAAACGGCTCGTCCATGAAGTAGAGCCGCGCGTCCTGCGCTAGCGCCCGGGCCAGGAAGACCCGTTGCTGTTGCCCGCCCGAAAGTTGACTGATCTGACGGCCTGCGAGATGCGCGATTCCCACTCGGTCGAGGGCCTCCAAGGCGGCCGTTTTTTGCTTCTTGCCCACCCGCTTGAACCAGCCGATTCTGCCGTAGGTTCCCATCGCGACCACGTCGAGGGCGCTGACCGGGAAGTCCCAGTCCACGCTCTCCCGTTGGGGCACGTAGCCCACCAGGCCTCGTCGCGCCTTGTAGCTCTCGCCGTAGATATGCACTTCTCCCGAAGTCTTCGGGATGAGATCCAGGCAAGCTTTCAGGAGAGTGCTCTTCCCTGCCCCGTTGGGTCCGACCACGCCCACGAGTTTGCCTTCCGGGATGTTCAGCTCGACGTCCCAGAGGACCGGCTTGCGGTGATAGGCCACCGTCAGGTCGTGAATCGCCAAGGGGATGTCGGCGGGGTGTTCGGGCCGTCCTTCGACCGGGACTTCGGGCGTATCGACAAAGGCTTTCATGAGCGTTCCGGAGGACCGGGCTAATGGCCCGGGGTGAGTTTGCCGTTCATGCCCTTCTCGGGTGCCTGCCCGCCCAGCGCCCGGGTGATCGTCGTCACGTTGTGATCGATCATCCCGATGTAGGTTCCTTCGTAGGTCCCCGCCTTCCCCATCGCATCGGAATAGAGCTCGTCGCCGATTGTGACTTCATGTCCCTTCGCGTTGGCGCCTTCCACCAGGGCCTTGACGTTCTTCCGGGAAACTGAGGACTCCGGAAACACCGCCGGGATCTGACGCTCCACGAGGTAGTTCACGAGAATCTCGATGTCTCTGACACCGGCTTCCGACTCGGTACTGATTCCCTGAATTCCGCGCACTTCCAGGCCATACGCCCGCGCCATGTAACTGAAGGCATCGTGTGCGGTCACCAGCACGCGCTGGGTCTCCGGAATGGAAGCGATCGCCTTCTTGGCGTAGTCGTCCAGCTTGCGCAGCTTGGCCACGTAGGCCTCGGCGTTTTTGTGGTAGTCGGCCTCATGGACCTCGTCGTAGGCCGAGAGGGACTCCTTCACAACATCCACGGCACGAATCCAGCCTCGCACGTCCATCCACACATGCGGATCGTAGTGCTTTGCTTTGTCGGTCAGGACGTAGCCTCCGTCCTCGTGGATTGCATCGGTGACCGCGTGCACCGGCTTGCCCTTGCGTGCGACTTTCACCAGGACGTCCCCCATCTTCCCCTCCAGCATCAGTCCATTGTAGAAGACCACATCGGCGGCCTGCAGGCTCTTCACATCCACGGTGGTGGCCTTGAAGAGGTGCGGGTCGATCCCCTCCCCGATGATCCCTTCCACCTGGGCGTGCTCTCCCGCCACGTTGCGCACGATGTCGGTAATCATTCCGACCGTGGTGGTGACCTTGTAAGGGTATTCCTGCGGCCCGGCATTGGCGTTGTTGGCCTCGCTATCGACACAGCTGACCACTGCCACACTGGTTGCCAGACCAATCAACGGGAGTATCCACCTCAGTTTCATGCCCCAAAGCTAGGGGCCCGCCCGGACCGGGGCAAGACAAATTTAGGCTGGGCTAATTTTTATATACAGACCTAAAATATTCCCGTCCGAATTCTCGGAAGACCTTGCCTCCAACAGCCAACGCCCGAAGTTAAGTGTGGGGCTTTCAATTTGTCCATTCTGCCCTAAAGAACCCCCAACAGGCCATTGCCCGCCTCCCACCTCCCAAACTCTTCACCTTCCCCCCCCACTGAGATCTGAACCATGGAAGCTCTCACCTTCAGTCCTATCGAGGAGATCGTCACCGAGATCTCCAACGGACGCCTCGTGATCGTGGCGGACGACCCGGGGCGAGAGAATGAAGCGGATCTCATCGGGGCCGCCTCCCGCGCGACTCCCGAGATGATCGCCTTCATGGCCACCCACGGCCGCGGCTTGATCTGTTCACCCATCACGCGCGAACGGGTCGAGGCCCTCGACCTGCCCCCCATGTCCCGACGCAATCGCGAAGGACACCGGACCGCCTTCACGGTGGCAGTCGATGCTGCCCAGGGAATCACCACCGGCATCTCCGCTGCGGATCGCTCACGGACCGTCAGGCTGCTCGCCGACGAGACGGCGGGACTCGAAACCCTGGTGCAACCTGGTCATGTCTTTCCCCTGCAAGCCGCGGCCGACGGCGTCCTGCGTCGCGCAGGTCACACCGAAGCCGCCGTCGATCTCGCGCGCATGTCCGATCTTCCCCCCGCCGGAATCCTCTGCGAAATCATGCACGAGGATGGCACCATGGCCCGGGTGGGCGACCTCGGCGAGTACCAGCGCACGCACGGATTGAAGGCCTGCACCATCGCCCAGATCATCGAGTATCGCCGCCGCACGGAAAAACTCGTCGAGCGCGAAGAGACCGTCGACATGCCCACCGACTACGGCGAGTTCGATTGCCATCTCTACCGTGTGCTTACCGACGGCTCGCACCACCTCGCTCTGACACGCGGCGAGATCGATCCCGAGCAACCTGTCCTCGTTCGCGTGCATTCCGAATGCCTTACCGGCGATGTGTTCGGATCTCGTCGGTGCGATTGCGGCGGCCAGCTGCAAACCGCGCTCAAGCGCATTGCGGAAGACGGCGGCGTCCTGCTCTATCTTCGCCAGGAGGGTCGCGGGATCGGACTGGCGGCGAAGATCCGCGCCTACAAGCTTCAGGAAGACGGCCTTGACACAGTCGAAGCGAACGAAAAGCTTGGCTTTGGCTCGGACCTGCGCCACTACGGGATGGGTGCCCAAATCCTGCACGACCTCGGAGTTCGCAAGATTCGTCTCCTCACCAACAATCCGAAGAAAGTCGTGGGTCTCGAAGGCTATGGGCTGGAAATCGTGGACCAAGTCCCCATCCGGGCCGAGGCCAACCCCCACAACCAGCGCTACCTCGACACCAAGCGTGACAAGCTGGGGCACTCCCTCTAGCTGCGCATTGACAATCAGTAAACCAACAGCAATATTTCATCCATGTCTCTGGCTCTGCCACCAAAACCCCGTGTCCTCAACACGAAGGGGAAAAAGCTCGCCATCGTGGCTTCGAAATACAACGAAGTGTATTCTGATGCGCTGGTCGATCATGTAATCGAAGAGTTGGTCGACTACCTTCCGCAGGCGAGAGTCGACCTCATTCGTGTTCCAGGGGCCTTTGAGATTCCGGTTGCGGTCAAGGCGCTCCTCGAGTTGGAAGCGCCGATTTGCGTGATCGCGCTCGGTGTGATCATCCGCGGCGAGACTGCTCATGCAGACTTGGTGGCCAGTTCGGTGACCGACGCCCTGCAACAGCTCGCACTGGAATACAATACGCCCATCATCCACGAGGTCCTCCTCGTTGAGGACGAAGCACAGGCGCATGTGCGCTGTCTTGGAGAGGAAATGAACCGGGGCATCGAAGCGGCTCGCGCAGCGGCGGCCATGGTCGAGGTCTTCTCCGAACTGGACCGCAGCGGCTCGCTCCGGATGCTTCCGAGCAATGTCTAGCAGTTTACGACGCCGCATCCGCGAAGCGGTGGTGCAGCTCCTCTACGCGGCCGGCCCCGCCGAAGAACTGGCGGACAACCCTGACCAAGCGGTCCTCTCCCTGCTTCTCGAGCCCTTGCGCGAAAAATCCACCCTGGCCCGCGCCAAGGCCGTGCTTCACCTCCAACAGGGTCGCGACAAGGCCGCGGCTGGCCTTCCCGACCTTCTGGGAACCCTCGACCGCGTGGTCATCGGCGACGAAGATGGGGAACTGGGCAAAGCTGTCCGGGCCTGGCAAGAAGGGGAGCAGTCGCTCCGCGAATCGCTGGACGCCCTCCGTCACGAACTCAACGGCAACAAGTCGGCGGAGCGTCTGCGCGAAGGCCTCGAGAGTGCGCGTCTCAGCAACCACTCATCACTCGCTGCCGCCGCCCGGGTCAGCGCCAGCGATCCCATCTTCCCCGCCCTGCAGGAGCTCCGCACCACTGTGCTCGCTCTCCGCGAACCCCTCGCCATCCTCTCCGAGCGCCTGGAACTCGCCCTTGGCAGCGATCCTGGCGCACTCCCCGAACTGAGCGCGGTGGCCAAGGCGGAAGCGAGGATCACCACCACCACGGAGCGCATCCAATCGTACTATGAAGGCCTGCGCACTCATCTCGCCGCGATCGATCAACATCTCGCGTCCGCGGTTGAGAACTACGCACCCGAGCGAATCGATCGCGTCGACCGCGCCATCCTGCGCCTTGCAACCTACGAACTCCTCTTCGACCCCGACATCCCCCCCGCCGTCGCCATCGACGAGGGCATTGAACTTGCCCGCTCTTTCGGCACCACCGACTCGCCCAAGTTCGTCAACGGGGTTCTCGATCGCTTGTTGAAGGAGCACCCGGACAAGTAGTCCATCGTTCCTGAGAGCTGGGTGCGAAGGGAGATTGAAGTGGTGGGAGCGCGGGCGGGGTCCCCGATTCCCAACCCGCCGCCACTTTATAATCGCCGTCTCCCTAGCCAACCGTTATTCCCTCCGGACTGGTGCCCCGCAACTTCCCAACCGAGTTTCAACGCCGCACTCTGTGGAGTGCGCTCACCGGGGTGGCGATCGTCATCATTGGCGCGCTGGGAGTCGGGTTTGTGCTTCTGCTCGGCAAGGTCCTGGCCTACCTGCAACCCGTTCTGGTCCCGCTCGCGGTGGCGGGAATCCTCGCCTATCTCCTCAATCCGCTGGTGGAGAAACTCGAGGAGAAAGGCATGACGCGACTTCGTGCCATCATTTACGTCTTTACCCTCGCGATTGTTCTCTGCGCGCTGGCGATCTCCCTCGTGCTTCCCAGCGTGGTCCGGCAAACCGGCGAACTGATCGAAAAGCGCGAAGAACTCGCAGAGAACCTGGTCCGCGACCTTCGGACCACCCCCTGGATCCGGCCCCTCCTGAACCAGGCCCTTTCCCGGCATGAGAACTATGAGGCGGCCACCACCGAAGAGCCCTCCGCTGACCTCCCTCACGATCAGTCCTCCTTCCGCGATTGGCTGGAGGCCTATCCCGAGTGGGTCCCCGGGAAGTTCAGGGAGGAACACAGATCTGTTCCTCTCAAGGAAACCAACGCCTGGGTCTGGGTCGCTGAAAACGGGAAGGCGATCTGGAGCACGGGCACCAAGTGGTTGAATGCGAGCTCCGGAAAGGTTCTTGGATTCATCGGCTACGCTCTCGGGTTCCTCCTCGTGCCGGTCTACCTCTTCTTCTTCCTCAAGGAGACCGCCACCATCAAGCGACGGTGGAGCCATTTCGTGCCCCTCAAGGAGTCCCATCTGAAACGTGAGGTCATCGAAACCCTCAACGAGATGAATGGCTACCTGATCGCCTTCTTTCGCGGCCAGGTCATCGTCAGCATCATCGACGGCGTGCTCACCGGCCTCCTCCTCTGGATGATCGGCCTCCCCTACGCTTTCGTGATCGGAATCGCCCTCGCCATCCTCGGCGTCATGCCTTTCATCGGGTTTCTCGTTACCCTCATTCCGGCACTCATCATCGCGGCTGCGACCTGGGGCGATTGGCAACACCCCGCACTCGTCTTCGCGATCTTCTTCGTGGTGCAACAGATCGACGGCCTCTTCATCCAGCCCAAGATCATCGGCGACAAAGTTGGCCTGCACCCCATGAGCATCATCTTCTCCATCTTTTTCTGGTCCCTGATTCTCGGCGGCTTCCTGGGAGCCCTTCTCGCCATCCCCCTCACCGCCTCGGTGAAGGTCCTCTTCACCCGCTACATCTGGGACCCCACCACTCTCGATCAGGAGAGCGCGGAAGCCGCCGCGGGAGGCCCGTAATAGGTCGTTCGTGGTCGCTAGGCGCGTGCCACCACGCAGTGAGACGCAACGAATCGCCCGGCCGCCTCCCTCCTGCCCGCTCCTACTCCGCGAGCAGGGCCTCGACCGTCAAGTCCACGAAGGTTCCTGGTCCACCAATAAACTGGATCTCGCGGTTCTCATTCAGCACGTAGACGATCGGCAGGGTTCGCACACGGTATTCCCTGGCGATCCGCCCGCTGACGTCGGAAAAATTTCGCCACGGAATGGTCCCCTTGCTCCGGAGATTGCGAAGGACCTCGAGCGGATCGGAGGTCACTCCGATCAACTCCATGCCCCGGTGACCATGTTGCTTGTGCAATTTGCGGAGCAAGCCGAGCCCGCGTTCGGCATCGCGCATGTTCGAGTGCCAGAACACGAGCACGGTCACCTTGCTCTTGAGCAGGCTGAACTTGAAGGGCTTACCGGCAGAATCACGGCCCACGATGTCGGGCGCAGTCCGCCCCTTGGCAAGGTTCTGAATCACAAAAATCTCATCTTCCGCCAACTTGGCCACCGTCACGTCACCCACTTTGACATCGTTGGCCTTGATGATGGCCTCACGCAACCTGGTGAGTCGCCGAACCATGATGTCCCGGTCCTCACCCAGTCCCTTCAGAAGCATTGCGATCGCCATGGCGGCCTGACCTTGCACGGCCTCATCCGGATTCTCCTTGGAGACCTTCTCGACCAAGGCGAGGATCTTGGGATCCGGCAGGGAGGTCAGTGCCAGGCAGAGCAGGCCGACCTTCTCGCTCTTGAGGTGAAAGCGCTCGACCGCGCGCATGATGCTCTGCACCGGGGTCTTCCGATCGGGCCCCGCCACCTCGGCCGCAAAAACAGGCGCGTATTCTAGCAACCATGCGCTATAATCCATGCTCCACTCCTCGCGCAGGGAACTTCGCAGTTCCGCCCACATTCGCTGCGCGTATTCGGAGGCGTTGGGGCGCTGCCGCCAGATCGCCATCTGCTGGTCGGCATCGGCCGCTCCGCGCAACTTCTGCGCCCATTGCGCGGTGGCCAGTTCATACTCTTTCTTAATCTCGGCAGCCAGTCGCGGTGAACCCGCCAGGGCTGCCCCGGACGCAAAGAGCGCCAGGAGAATCATCAGGGATCGCATGGTTCGGGGAGCATAACCTGTCTTCAGCCCCTGCCAACAGTCAATCCAGCAAGTTCCGGAACAGATCCCGTCCGGTCCGGTTGGGATGACCCGGCGAGGGCCCATGGGGAGGCCCCGCCGTCCTGCGCGAGTATCCAGTGTTTCAGTGTTCTGACCTTGCGCAACACTCGGCAGGTGGACGACATTTCCACTTCCCAATTTCCAATTAGGCTTCAGCCCCAATGCTGAATTTCCAAACCGCCCAACGCGAGCACCACTCCCGTCTTCGCTTCGTTACGCCGTGGCAAGCCGACTTCTCCCAGGGCGAGGACTCCTCCCGCTAGCTGGATCCATTGGCCTTCGCCCCGTTGGGCTTCTCAGCCAACCGGGTCTTCAACTCGGGCCACGATTCCCGTCGCACAATATACCCGACGCATTCACTGCTGCCGCAGAGGCAGGGATGGTCTTCGAAATTCTCGATATCGAATCCGTAGTCAAAGGTGAGTTCCTCACCCGAAGGGATGTCCCGCAAGGCGTAGAGGTAGATCCGCTTGCCCTCGATCCATGCTTCGCAATTCGGCGCGCAGGAGTGATTCAAAAGGCGCGCGGTGTTCCAGGGCACGTTGCCGTCAATGTCCCACTTCTTGGAAAGGGTGAAGATGTAGACCGCGGCGTCACCGCTGAGCTCCGCGTGCTCCATCTGCGTGTTCGCTCGCTTCTCGCTCTCGTCCTTGGTGATCTTCTCTCCGAGATACTCGATGATGCGATTTCCGGAATCGATCGCCTTCGAAGCGTAGACCCCGGTCCCGTGAATCTCGGAGTCCCGCACTTCGCAGAACTCGCTCTTCGCACGCTCCATGAGCTTCTCCAACTCACGCCGCAGTCTGGAGGCTTGCTTGAGCTTCTTCTTCTTCGACTTTCCCATGGCAACCCGGAAACCGGTCAGTTCTTCACTTCAGCTCTCCCCCGCCCACGGTCGGCAGACCCAGCAAGGCCTGGTCCTCGGGGAGCCCCGGGAAAAAACTACGAAGTTCCGGAATCGTCAAGTTCGACCCGTCGATAAAATACCATTGGTTGGTGCCCTTCTTCACCACTGCCACCTGAAACCCCCTGGTCTCAATCTTCTTGGCCTGCCCCGTGCTCGGATCAATGACGCGGTATTGCGCCCGGGTAGGCACAAAGACCAGCCACTCAAGGTACATTTGAATCGGCTTACCGGCCTCGTCCTGACCTCGCCCGAGGAAGACTTCATGGCCGGTCTTGGGCTTGAGGGCCTCAAAACTGAGCATCGTGATCCCCTTCTTCCGCATTTGCTCGGGAATATCCATCAGGCGCTGGGCGAGTTTGTCCTCGCCACCCACCCGCATGGCCGCCCGCCTCTTCCACCGCGGGTACATGCGCTGGATCGAAAATGAGAAATTCCCCTTCAGGACTTGCTGGCCCAGGATCTTGGCCGCGGCCTCCGCTCCGTCCAGGACCTGCTGGGGCACCCCCTTGGCTGGAGTCGCCTGCGCCTTCGCTTCTCCCGACCATCCGGCCAGCATTCCCAAGCCCAGCAACGCCGACAGAACACTCCTCACATCTCTATTGATGGAATAGGAATTCCGAATCGTCAAGCCCGGCCGCCCCAGGAAATCACCGGACGTCCGGGAGCGCCCGTGCCGCCTTGCCTCACCAGGACAGGGGAAAAATGATCCTCGGAGCGTTCCCGGCGGACCGCTCTCGGAAACCCCAGATATTTGGGAGATTCCCGTTAGATTAAATGACGAAATCGGTTTTGATCTTTGCACGCCGTTCGGACTACTCTTAGCACACATGGCTAAGCAAGCGTTGGGGAAAGGACTGGGTGCGCTCATTAAGAAGACGACCGTGAAGAGCGCGTCGGCTGAGTCGAAGAAACCCCGCTCGGCAGCAAAGAAGCGAGCGAAGGGCAAGTCCAAGGAATCCGGGGAGGAAGTGCGCCAGGTTCCCATCTCCGACGTGGTGCCCAGTCCCCTGCAACCGCGCACGCACATTCCCGAAGTTGACCTCGAAGAGCTTCACGACTCCATTCGCCAGCACGGGGTGATCCAGCCTCTCATCGTGCGCCGGGTGGGCGGCAAGCTCGAACTCATCGCCGGCGAGCGACGGTGGCGCGCCTGCGGAATGCTCAAGCTCGAGACCGTTCCCGTCATCGAGCGCGAAGCGAGTGATCGCGAAGTGCTCGAGATGGCCCTGGTGGAAAACCTCCAACGCCAGGACCTCAACGCGATTGAGGAAGCAAACGGTTATGTTCGCCTCGCCAAGGAGTTCGGCATGAAGCAGGACGAGATTGCGAAACGGGTTGCGAAGTCACGCGCCAGTGTGGCGAACTCCATGCGCCTGCTCGATCTCCACAAGGACATCCAGAAATTTGTGGCCCACGGCCAGATTACCGTCGGCCATGCCAAGGCCATCCTCGGAATCAAGGTGAAACGCGAACAGCGCGAAATTGCCGACGAAGTGATGCGCCGGAAACTCACGGTGCGCGCCACCGAGAAACTGGTGCAGGAACGCCACGCCGGCGAATCCTCCAGGAAGGCCAAGAGCTCCCGAGCGATCGACCCGGAAACCGAAGCGATGATTCGCGCGCTCACCAACCGGCTCCGCCAACACTTCACCACCCACGTCTCCATTTCGTACAGTGCCAAGAAGGGGCGCCTGGAACTCGAATACTACGGAAACGACGACCTCGAACGCCTTCTCACGCTGATGGGGGTGAGCCTCGAAGGCCTCTAAGCCCCCTCGCCCTTCCCTCCGCGCGCGGCAAATCCCCCATGAACCGCAGGCTTCCCCCCCGCGTCTCCCTGCTCCTCCTTGGCCTCGCCCTCACCGTCCTGGTGCCGGGCTGTGGCGGCAAAAAGAAACCGAATCTGCCCCCCGAGCGCGAACGCACCGGCGCGCGGGCGGCCTACCACCACACCCGCGAGATCCTCTCCTTCGGACCCCGGCCGCCCGAGTCGGATGCACTTGACAGCACGCGCAATTACATCGTCTTGGAACTCGAGAAATGTGGATGGCAATCGATGTCCCAAATCTTCGAGGAGGACGTGGACTACTTTGGTCGAACGGTGAAATTCTCCAATCTCACTGCCCGCTTTGGATCCGCTGACCAGGCCACCCTCTGGGACAAGCCAGTGAAGGGTGTGCTCGGAGCCCACATGGATTCCAAGTACTACCGGGGTCGCAATTTTGTTGGCGCTGACGACGCGGCATCCGCGGTGGGTGTCATCCTCGAGCTCGCACGTGAGTTGCAATCGTCCCCGAAACTCGCCGCCCAGCTTGAACTGGTCTTCTTCGATGGCGAAGAGTCCTTCGGCCAGAACATCAGTCCCAGCGACGGACTTTACGGAAGCAAGGAGTACGCCCTCCGTTGGCGAACCGCCCCCCGCAAGCCGGAGTTCGGCATCGTGCTCGACATGATCGGCCACAAGAACCTGAAGATTCGCTACCCCGGCGACACCCCCCCGCATCTCGAAGACGCCCTGCTCACTGCCGCCCGGGGGCAAGGAGAAGCGGCGCGCTACACCAAGGCCCTCAATCCCATCATCGACGATCACGTCCCCCTCAACGATGCCGGCATCCCCACCATCGACATCATCGGCGACTTCAGCCAGTTCGCCTGGTGGCACACCGATGCCGACAACCTCCGCCTGATTTCAAGAGACAGCCTCGCAATCACCCTCAAAGTCACACGAGGCCTCTTGAATTCGTTGCTCGGCGAGCAGGGAGCAGGGAGCGATTAGCCGCGAATTCCCAGGAGTCCGTATGAAGGTCCATCGATGCCCCCATTGCACAAAGCCCTTCCTCGAAAGCGAAGCGCGCACCGGGAAGTGTCCGGTATGCCAGGAGGTAGTTTGGGACACGCCGGAACCCAAACCCGAAACCAATTCCGAGCCTGAAGCAGAGCACGATTCCGGACCCGGGGCTCCGGAGCAACCGGGGAAGTCCAAGACGCCCAAGGCCCCGCGCCGGCCCGTCTCGATCGCCATTCCGTTGCTGCTCATCGTCATCCTGGGCGGCGGAGCGCTTTGGTGGTTTCAGGTCCAGGATCTCCAGACCCAACGCGACGATCTCCGGGTGCAGTTGAGCCAGGCCGAGGGCAAACGTGGTGTCGCCGCGCATCGAGGGAGTGCGGCAAGAGTCCGCAAGAGCCCCGCAAGCACTCCCATCCAGGCTCCCATCCAGGGGCAACTCTCCGGCCGCATGCGAGCTGCGCTTGCTGTCATCAAGACTACTCCGAACCACAAAGCCTCGCAGACCACCTTGTCGGCTGGCATGCAGCGTGACCGAACTTGGATCGCGCAGGTGGGTGCATTGATGCCGCCTCCACACTGGGCAATCCCTACCTTGACTGGATTGCTGAGGGATCCCAGACCGGAGACCCGTCAACTCGCCGCCGAAGTTCTCGGACGAATCCGTGCCCCCGGCGCGATCGTCCAGGCCTTCCTGGAGGGGACCACCCGCGACTCCGACGCCCGCGTTCGCAAAGCCGCGCAAGAGGCCCTCACTCGAATCCGGTCCGGAGAGTGAGATTCGCGCACACTCTCGTGCCGGTCCTTTGCAGGGAAGCGAAGCGAATTACGAATCGAGCACGATTACCATGCGGTGGAATTGCGCGATCACCCCGGTTGCAATGGGATAGCCCACCTCGACCACCTCGTATCCAGATTCCAGGTCCTGGAGCAACACGGTCGGGATCGCGCTGCTGCTCTCCCACTCGATGAGATCGGAGCTGAACTGAACTGTGTAGGACAGCCCGGCCGCGGCATGATCGATCCGGCGAACGAATCGCACCGAGACACGCAAGGGATTGAAGCTGACCTTCGACACAGGGAATCCATTGGTAAAGCCGCCTCCGATCTCCTCCATGCTCAGCGCGAGGTTATCGCTCACGGTGGGATCGAGCCCGTACGAGAACTCTTCCAGATTGGTCAGTAAATCCATGTCAGAGTCGGCCCCTGGCAGGCCCAGTACATCCGTGAGACTGAAGGCCGCAAGATAGGATTGAAAGGGCGTCGGGCTGAAGTCTTCGGTCGTGAACGTTCCCCCTTCCGACCAGGACTCGGTGGCGGGGTCTCCCTTGCTGGCAAAGAACCGGTAACAATACGCGCTGCCCTCGGAGAGACCCGTCAACGTCGCGTCGACCAGGTTGCTTCCTCCCGTCCAGGGCGGAAGAGTCACCGCATTCGGCCAGTCACCAAGGCGGTTCGTCCCTCGATCAATCGAATCCCAAACCACCTTGACCACCGGTGAATCCTGATTGATGCCGGCCATGACCACGGCCTCATTGGGAGTCGCGCCCGAGACTTGAGGGCGGCTCCACCAAATTGGAAGAGGCTGGCCTGCCGGCCCCAACCGGCGGTCAAAATCCAAGCCAAGGCGGTAGTGGCTTAGCGCGCCCGGCTTGAGCGCCATGAGGGAGGGCGAGTAGGTCGAGACCTCGATCAGGTCGTTGGCCTCGTCGAACTCGATCCGCAGCAAGTAGCCCATCCCCCCTTCCGCCAGGTTTTGAAAATTGGCCAGGATCTCATGGACCGGCTTCCCGGCGTCATTGGCTACGGTGCGATGATTCTCGCCGAGGACATGCCCGCCAAGAACCATGAACACCTGCGGGTTCCCCCGAATCAGCGCATTGAAAATCTCCTCTCCGGCTAAAACCCTTCCAGAAGTCCCCAGGTACTCGTGAGTGGTAATGATGGTCGGGGTATTCGGATGGGCATCCAGAACCGACTGGGCCCAGGCGGTCACTTCGGCAGAGTTGCTGTTGGCAGTCGACAACGCCTGCCATTCCAATGCCAGGTGCATGAACACCCGCCCTCCCGCATGGAAGCGCTGCCAGTGGCTCCGCTGGTCGGGCGAGGAGCCACCGTACCATGACTTTTCCGCGTAGCGATCCGGACCGAAGAAGGAAACATAGGTATCCGCGCTGTCGCTCGGGTTGCTCGCACTGTTGTCGTAGTCATGGTTCCCCAGAGCTACCGAGTAAGGAAGGGAAGGAGCTCTATCCAACCGAAGAAACGCCCTCGCTGCCCGGACCCACTCGAGGGCAATGGCTCCGTTGTTCTGGACAATATCTCCCACATGGGTGGCGAACACGATGTTCTCGGCAACCCGGTTTGTGACAATCCATCTCGTTTGGTGGACGAAGTGGAAGTAGTCGGTGGAACTCTCCACGTAGCCTTGGGTGTCGGGCATCACCACGATTGTAAACGGATCCACCGACTGGGCATCACAATGGCAGGACAACCCATGGACAACCACCATGGCCGCAACCGAGAGGGAGCCTAGTGATGGGTTCATTTCCTTGGTGATGTTGGAACGCGCGCTGCTTGCAGCCGGTCTTCAGAGTGGCCCAACGAATCGAAGAGTCACCGCAGTCGAAGCAGCACACAGATTGGCTTGCGAATTGGTCGCTTTCAACTCCATTCGAACGGTTCTCACTCCCCTTGCGGTCGACTGCGCGGGGGTGGCGCGGCGGCCATCCGGTGAAAGGTATCGGGAATCGGGGCGGTGAAGGTCTCCCGCTGGCCGCTGTATGGATGATCGAAACTCAGGGTGTGCGAGTGCAGGGCGAGGCGCTTGTTGTGGTGGATCTTGCGCCCGTACTTCGCGTCTCCCACGATGGGCCAGCCCTTGTCGGCGAGATGAACGCGAATCTGGTTCTTGCGCCCGGTAAGCAGGTGGACTTCCAGCAGCGAGCGGTCGCCTACTGTTTTCAAGACCTTGTATTTCGTATGGGAGAGCTTGCCGGCAGAGGGATCGTTGGTGGAATACACGCGTCGAGCTTCGCTCTCGACCAAGTGGGACGAGATGGTGTCCTCGGGCGGGTCGGGATGACCCTCGACGAACGCCAGGTACGTTTTTTCGGCGTCGCCCCAATTGTCCTGCAACGTCCTCTTGGCCTCCTCGGAGCGGGCGAAGACGAGTGCGCCGGAAGTGTCGCGGTCGAGCCGGTGCACAACAAAGATGCGTTCGCGGGACTTTGGATTTCCCTTCCGCACATAGTCGTCCAAGGCGGCATGGGCTGTGCGCCCGCCATCGCGACCGGTGCCGATGGTGAGCAGTCCGGCAGCCTTGTTGACCACGATGATATCGCGATCCTCGTGGAGGATCTCCAGCCCGAGTGGTTGGTGCTTTCTGCGTCGGGGAGCTTTGCGGGGCACACCGGGAGCATCGGGGGCGGATGCACATCCGGCGAGCGAAAGCGCGCAGAGCGGCCCCTCGACTCCCTTGGAGGGCGCTGATTCTTGAGATTTCGACTGTCCGTCGGGGTTTTCCGCCGCTACTCCCAAGGCCGCAGGATTGCTCCCATGCCTTCGCCCTCCTCCCACCCGAACGACCCTCTGCACGGCATCACGCTCGAGAAGATCGTGTGCCAGTTGCAGGAACGCTATGGCTGGAGAGAGATGGGCTGCCGAATACCAATCCAGTGCTTCCGGTATAACCCCAGCGTGAAATCGAGTCTGAAGTTCCTGCGCAAGACTCCATGGGCCCGGGAGCGGGTGGAGAATTGGTTCGTCCACGATGCCCTGGGTGCCCAGGACCGCGACTGAACTTCGCCGCGGCCCTCACCACCCTGCGCCTGCCTCACTCGTGCTGCGGAGCCCCGTTACTTTTTCTCCCAGCTCTTCTGCGCTTTCTTGAGTTGCGCAGAACTCAGGCCGAACGCCTTGAGGACTCCGGTCGCCATCATCTTGTTCCCGTCCGGATTCATATGGACGCCGTCGCTGGTCAATAATTTGCCCTTCTTCTTATCGGTGCTCGCTGAAATGGCGGCCTGCATGTCGGCGTTCAGATCGGCAAAGAGACAATCCTTCTCCTTGGCGAGGATCTTGAGGAACTCGTTGTAGGGAATCAGATTTTTGTTGTTCTTATTGGGCTCGTCTTCGCCAATCATCGTGGAGGTGAGGATCATCACCTTGATCCCGGCGGCCTGGCACTGCTCGACAATCTTGGTGATATTCACCTTGTAGTGGTCCAGCGGCACTCCTCTCGCTCCGTGCCACACGTCGTTCACGCCGCAGCTCAGGGTCATCCAATCCGGTTTCTTGCTCAAGACATCACGTTCCAGGCGGGCCAGCATTTGGTTCGATTTGTGCCCGCTGATGCCAGCGGTGATGGCAGTGGTCTTTACTCCGGCTGCCTCCAACCCTTTGATTACCAATCTGATGTAACCGTTGGGGCGCGCCCCGGCCTGGGTGATCGAATCGCCCATAAAGGCAATTTTCTGTCCTTCCTTGACGGGCAGATCCGCCCCGCGCACCGGCGCCGAACTGATCATCACAGCGGCTGCCGCCACTGCCACCGTCATCCGTCCAAGGGTCATCAGTCTGACCATCTCCATGTTGCAATTCTTGTTCATTGTCCTCATTGTGGGTTGTTGGACTCAAGATACGAAGTTCAGCCCGCTGTCGTTCAATTCTTTCGTCACCGGGAATACCTGAGATCGAGTCGCGCGCGTCAATGGCATTCGATTGAGCGGCAACTGGGAGTCACGCAAGGGAATTTCTCTCGTCTTCAAGTCTCGCGGGAGGCGCGTGATTCACGAGTCGGCTCGTGGCTACAATGCGCATGAACTCCCGCGTCCCTGTCCCGATCGGGCGGGCAGCTGCGCCTTGTCAGGATTGAGTCGCCGAGGTCATCTCCAGGATTCAACGGCGTGCCGCCATCGTTCCGAGACCATAGCCCGACCGTGCGGGAACCGGTCACTTCATCTCCGCCACTGTCGAAGACTCCAAGCTCAACATCGCAAGCTGATCATTGACGATGAAGTCCATGCCCAGCGCACCGCCAAAGTTGTTTTGATCTCCGACCGTCCCGCCCGCGACCCTGTAGGCGACGTTCTGAGCTGAGAACGGGTTGGCGAGTAGAGGCGCGGTGAGAACGCAACAGGCTAGCGGGCGAAACGTGTGCATTTGGTGAGCGAATTTGGGTTTGAGTCTGATCCTCGCAACTGAAATTGAGAATGCTTTGAAGTAAATTCGATATCTTTGACAATTAACCCTTGATCCATCTCCCGACGACGACGGTGGCCGCAGGGACCAAATCCCCAATTGAGCTACGGGTGAGTTTGAAGGGGGCAAGTCCGTTGAATCGCAACCTCAAGACGCCCACGCTGAGCGGGACGAGAGCCCCGCTGGGATTCCAGTTCCCGATGTTCGGGTTCCATGATCTACTGGAGTCGCCAGCGAACCCTTCCCGACCATGCCAAGTTCCCGTCGTCAATTCCTGAGGCGATCTGCAGTGACCACCGCCTTCCTGGGACTCTCCCGCTTTTCGATCCGGACCACGCAAGCGGCCCCCGGTGAAGAAGGCTTCAGGTATGGAGACCTCGTGCCCGATCCGAAACGCATCTTCGACCTCCCTCGCGGATTCAAATACAAGGTGATCGGTCGCGCGGGCGATTTTATGGACGACGGCCTGCGAATCCCCGGGCGGACCGATGGGATGGGCGCCTTCCCCGGACCGGTCGGCAAGACCATCCTGGTGCGCAACCATGAACTGGAGAAGCACCATACCTTTATCGGCCCCTTCGGGCTGCAAAATGAACTGCTCGAAAAGATCGACACCAGCCGCATCTACGACGCAGGTCAGATGCAGATCCCGCACCTCGGCGGCACCACCACAATCGTCTTTGACACCAACACCCAGGAAGTGGAGCAACAGTTCCTGAGCCTGGTGGGCACCTGCCGAAATTGTGCGGGCGGTCAAACGCCGTGGAACTCATGGCTCAGCTGTGAGGAAAACATGGACAAGGCTGCTACTCCCGACGAGCCGCAGAACAAAAACGAGAAGAACCACGGTTGGGTCTTCGAAGTGCCCGCCACCACCGAACCCGGTCTCACCAAGCCGGTCCCGCTCAAAGCGATGGGGCGCTTCAATCATGAGGCGGTCGCGATCGACCCGCGCAGCGGTATCGTCTACCTGACCGAGGATCGCAATAGCGGATTGCTCTACCGCTTCATCCCCAACAAGAAGCAGGAGCTCGCCGCCGGCGGGAAGCTCCAGTTTCTTGTGATAGATACGGGGGCTGCAGGGGCCGGCAAGGGAACCGACACACGCAACTGGGAAGAGCTCGGCCCTGAGCCCTTCCCGCTCCGCGAGCCACACAAGGTCCGCTGGCTCGATATTGATAACGTCGATTCGCTTGACGACGACATGCGCAAGCGAGGCTTCGACATGGGCGGCGCCCGCTTCGCCCGCGGCGAGGGCATCTGGTTCGGTAATGGCGAACTCTACTTCGCCTGCACCAACGGTGGCACCAAACAGTGGGGCCAAATCTTCCGCTACCGCCCGAGCGAGGCGGAGGGCACAGCCGGAGAGGACGCCAAGCCCGGCGAAATAGAATTGTTTTTGGAACCGAACGACAAGGCGGTGCTGCATGGCGCGGACAACCTCACCATCGCTCCTTGGGGTGATATCGTCTTTTGCGAAGAAGGCCCCCGCCACGCCCGCTTGCAGGGTGTCACCCGGCAGGGGGGCGTCTACTCAATCGGCCGCAACCATTACAACAGCTCCGAGTTGGCCGGGGTGTGCTTTTCTCCCGACGGCTCCACCCTCTTCGCCAACATCTACGAACCGGGCATCACGATCGCGGTGACCGGCCCTTGGAAGGGGTAGCCTCCGGACTTCCACAAGTTCAATCCCCGGCCCGCAGCAGCGCACCTTCCTTCTCTTGCGTGTGCGCGTCCCCCTGCTCCCCCATCTTCTTCGCGGAGTCTCCCCCGGAGTCACTTGCCAAGAGCGTGAAACTGAAGGTTGAGCCTTCCCCCGGCACCGAATCAACTTCGATGTCACCACCGTGGCGCTCCACGATCTTCTTGCATACCGCCAGACCGATCCCGGTACCCTCGTATTCGTCCCGTTTGTGCAGACGTTGAAAGATCTGGAAAATCCGCTTGCGGTGATTGTCCTTGATCCCGATCCCGTTGTCGCTGATCGAAAATCGCCACCGCCCGTCCTCGAGTTCGGCCTTCATCTCCACCCTCGGCTTGCGCTCACCGCGGAACTTGATCGCATTGGCGATCAGGTTCTGGCAGAGCTGCGTGAGTTGGGTCGGATCACCCATCACCTTCGGCAGGTCGCCGCACACGACCACGGCGTCCGACTCTTCAATCGCGATCTTGAGGTTCATCTTCACCGCTTCGAGGATCTCCTCGATGTCAACCTCCACGAATTCCTTGGAGCGTGTGCCGACCCGGGAGAACTCGAGCAAGTCGTCGATCAGCCTGCGCATCCGCGCGCTGCCGTCTACCGCAAATCCAATGAACTTGTGCCCGTCCTCGTCGAGCTTGTCCTTGTAGCGCCTCTCGATCATCTGGACATAGCAGCTGACCATGCGCAGCGGTTCGCGCAGGTCGTGGGAGGCGACGTAGGCAAACTGCACCAGTTCCGCGTTCGAGCGCTCGAGCTCCGCGGTACGTTCCTTGACGGTGCGTTCGAGACCAGCGTTGGCATCGACCAGCCGCTGAGTCATCTGGTTGAAGTCGCGCGCCAGTTCCCCAATCTCGTCCGAGCGGTCCTCCGCCACACGGCGCGACAGGTCACCCTCGCTGATCTTGGTGGCGGTCTCGGCGAGGCGCTGGATCGGCTTCAGCATGGAGCGCTGGATGGTCAGGAAAACGATCTCCAGGGCGACCAGCGCGAGCGCAAGGACGATGAGCGAGATATTGAGGATCCGGCGCAGTCCATGGTAGGCCTCGGTGCGATCCAACTTTGCCACAAACCCAAGGCGGAGTTCGGGGAAGTAGCGGGTGACCGCCAGCACCGAGACGCCCCGGTAATCGGTCACCTTCTCATAAAACTCCTCCTCGCCGGCCGCCGCGCGCACGATCGGCAGGGCTCCGGATTTTTTTCGCACCCCACCAATTTTGCGAACGCCGCGTGCCACCTCCGGCGGCGTGAGCACCGCAATCCCGCCATCCTCCTCCGCCTTGACGAGCACCGTGGTCAGCGATTGGGTATCCCCCGCCGAGGTGACTGTCCCGGCTAATCCTGCCCCGTCGGACATGATCACGATGAGGCCCAGCACCTTGTCATCCTCGACCTTGAACGGCTCCGAGAGCACGACCGTAAGATTGCCCCTGTCATCGACATCGAAACTCACCCCGCGTCCCTCCTCGCTCACGCCCCCGGGCTTGTTTCTTTCTATAAAGAACAACTTCTCTTTGTAACTGGTGTCGATGTTGTCGAGGTTCGACGAGCCGAGAACGAGGCCCTCGTCACTGATGATCGCGACCTCGGTGAATGTTCCGACCGCCTTCCTCGCCTCGCGAAGGATCAGGTTTACCTTGTGGCGGCTGTCTTCCACGGAGTCCGTCACGAAACGGAGCAGGTTGTCCTGGAGGGGCCGCCTGGCCGAGACCTGTTCGAGACGCTCGAAGTTCCTCTCCAGGTCCCCCTTGACCCGGTTGAGTTGGAGATCCGCCACCAGGTTCAGATTGTTGTGGACCTTGTTGGTGATCTCGACCGACGCCACCCAGTAACCCGCCATTACCACCACCACCAGGATGAGGACGATACAGAGGCTTACGACTCGGAACTTTGACCGGATACTCATGCTGACGATAGCGTTCGGGGGCTCACGATTTCTGGGCAAGAAGGGTCCACACTCGGTTTTAGCGGATGCCACGGGAGTTAGGAAAGCGAAATACCACTTGAGACCCCGGGCCTCGCCGCCAGGGAGCCTTGGTGGAGATTCGATTGCTCAGCGCGCCAGGATCGTCGGTGTCCCCCAGCCGCCTAAGCCCCCGAGGGCGATCCGGACGGAGACGGCATGAACAATCTCCTCGACTACGCCTTCGGAACCGACCCGCGCTATTCCGACCGCTCGGACGCCACGCGCGCTCTCAGGATTGAGGCGGGAACGCTGATTCTCGACTTCAAGCATGACACCGGAAAGAGCGAACTGACCGTCAGCGTCGAAATGTCCACTGACCTCCTGACCTGGTCAACGGTGACCTCGGAACTGATCACGGTGCGCAAGGGCATTGAGAAACGCCGCGCGTCTATCGAGCTCTCACAGCGCGCCTTCCTACGCTTGCGGATTTCGCGGCAATAGCAGGCGGGGCGAGGTGGGATGCCACTGCAAAATGGTCTCTCCCCTCGCCTTTGGTCAATGCTGTCTTCACGTCCACGCAAACGAAGCGAGCTACTCCACGATCGCGATGCGATAATACCGCTCGCCGATCTGGGGTGTCGCACTGATGTCAACGAATGACGTGGTGAGCCCGCCCGAGGCCGGGATGGGCCCCCCGACATCCTGCCAACCGCCAATGGTGAGATCGCTCGTGGACTGGCACTGATAGGTTTTGCCCGGCACGCTGTTCCACCTCAATATAACGATGCCTGTGGCCGGACTCCGCCAGACCGAAACCAGCGTGAAGGAGGATGCGGCATCCAGAGGGTCCGTTCCGGCCGCGACTTCCGTTCCGTCATCAACGCCGTCCCCGTCGGAGTCCGCGTTCAGGGGATCTGTTCCGAGAGCCAGTTCCTGCTCGTCGGTAAGTCCGTCACCGTCCGGGTCGGTGTTGTCCTCAATGCTTCCAGGAGTTCCGCCGGCCAGCAAACTGGCGCGCCAATTTGCGGGATCGTTGTAGTCTCCGTTCATGTCGATGACTTCGAGGGAACTCCCGTTCCCATCGGCCTCGAGGGGCCATGGCGCTTCGTCATCATAAGTGAAGTCGTGGATGGGGTTCCCGTAATTGTCACGCAGCACAATGCGCTCGCCACCGTTGGAAAGGAGGCCTCCCGCCCACTGCGCAAGGATCCTGGGACCGACCCCGTACTCTGCCTGGAAGGCGGCCTGATTGTTCACCACCACCGCGACCTCGCCGGCACCCAGGCTCAGCGGGCCGAAGATCAATTCGTCAAATGGTCGCGTCCCTTCGAAGCGAATGCCATCCAGGCTGAAGGCGCTGCCGCTGATGTTGACCAACTCGATGAATTCGAGCGATTCCCCGCCCGCGGGATTGTACATCAATTCCGTAATGCGCAAAAAGTCGATCGCCTCCGAGAGGCGTTGCGGATCGACGAGAAGGATATAGTCAAAATCGCTCCGCAGTGACTGCGCGACATCCGTGGTGGTGAAGATCCCCCCCATGTTGACCGTCGACGCGGCGGCCAGGGCGCGACTGTGATCGGTGATCCAGAGCTCATCAACGCGATGCTCGAAGTGCAGCATCGCGCCCTCACGTCGAATGCGGAGCTCGGCACTCCCTCCTGTCCACGGAATGGAAGCGAGAGTAGTGACGGAGGCACCCTGAATCCGCTTGGCGCTGATGCTGTTCCCGTTTTCCAATCCAAAGGTATAGCGCCTGGTGGCGCCGGCCTCGACCGTTTCCACGATCAAGCCGGTGTGGAAATCTCCGAATTGCCGGGTGTCCAGCGAGAGATCGGTGTGCAGCGACCAATCGGTATCGTTCGGCATCACGCGCCACATGTGAGGGAAGGTCGCACCGTTGATGGCGAGCGGCTTCGCGGAGTCCTCCAGAACCTGGAGAAGGAAATTACCGGGGTTGTCCTGGGTCGAATACCAGGTGCTTGGCGAGTAATTGCTGCGCGGTCCGAGATTGCCCAGTTCCCAGTGATCCTCCAGCAGGGGGCTGCTAAAGGGGCTGAAATCCTGGGCGTTGTAGACGCCAAATTCCCGGGTGACGCTCCTGGACTGGTTCTGGTCATCCGTCACCGTCACGGTGAATTCGTAGAGCCCGGGACGGGAGAAGGTTGCGCTCGCCAAGGGCCCGGCTGTCACTAGGTTCACGTCCGCAGCGGGCGAGACCGACCAGGCAGTGGTCAGGAGTCCTCCTTCCGGATCGAAACTTCCGCCGGCATCCAGGTTCAGGGTCTCCCCTACCCCAATATTCAACGATCTGGGTCTACTCTCGAAATCGACGACGGGCGGCGCGTCTCCGTTCTTGCTGATGACGAATACCGACGACGCCACCACGATGCCCTCGCGGTCCACCCCCTGGACCGTCACCGAATTCAGCCCGGCCCTCAGATAGATTCCCGAGAGCGTCCACTCCGTCGTACTGGTCCATTCAAAGTCGGTCTGGGGTTGGCCCGCGATCTGCACCTCGAACACATTGGAAGGGCCGGTTCCATTCAGGGTGATGATATTCGCCGAGGTTCCGCCGCTGGTGTTTGCTCCGTCACGCGTTGGGCTCGCGAAGAGAAACCAGTTGCTGCTTCCATCCGCCTGCCGCCCGAGAGAACGACCGTCGATCGGCATGCTCGTGTCGATCGCATTGACCACGGACACGCCATCCGGATCAGTCAGATAGACCACGGTGGTGCCGCCAACCGTCAACGCGGCCTCGGTGTAGCCAACCGAACCGAAGCCCATGGATGGCACGTTGATACTCTGGGCGATCCGGAATCTGGTCAGGTTGCCCGGGGAATCCGAGAGATAGTAGTTGTTGAGGTTGATCGGCGATCCGGTGGGATTGAAAAACTCGACGAATCCTGCTCCCGGACCGGCTGGCAAGACCTCGTTGATGAGGAGGCCCCCACCACCCGGCACGGAAATGCTGAAGCGGGCCCCAAAGACGCAATCGGAGCTGCCTTCGTTGGTCTGGTGTACTTCGGCCGCCAGGACATTGGTGCCATTGACGAGCGCGGAGCCTTCCCGGCTGACCACTCCAAGTTCTTCATCGGCATCGGTGATGGTCCGGGAGGCATCCGTCTTCCATCCCGCCCCCGCCGAAGTTCCCGCGCCGCCGATGGGCGTTCCGTTGAGGTAATAGGTCGCGCCATCGTCGACGACCTGGTCGACCGTAATCGTCACCCCCACCAGGCTCCCGGTATACTCAAATTCCTTCCGGAAATAGTAGGTGATGTGGTTCGCCGCGTTGGCGCTGTTCAGGAGGGGCGTCCGGATGCCTGGGGCCGGGAGCCCGGCGTTTTCGAATCCGTAGAGGCCGCCGTTGTTTCCCGCCGCGCCTTCAAGCGTCCAGCCGGCGTGCGAGTAATTGTAATTGGCGGCTCTCCAACTCGTGCCCAGGTCGAGATTCTGGTCGTTGAAGTCCCAGACGTCTCCGTAGTTGATGAAGGGAATACCCGCCGAGAGGTTCACTTCGGGATCGGGATGGGTCGCCTCCGTGGTCACCGCAAAATTCGTGCGGTCGAGAGGCGCCCCGATGAAACTTCTCACCGCTCCCTCGCGACTGCTGAACCAGTTCCGGTACTTCGAAGACACGGAATAGGAACTCGAGGCATTCTCCTCGGCCTGGAGCCATGCCGCCGTGTGCGCAGAGTTGCGGGTGTGCTTCTCCAACAATTCGGTCAAATAATAATTCATCAGCCTCCGGACGTGCGGGGTGTAGAAGTAGCTCCGAATGCCGGAGAGGTTGCCGAGAATCGTTTCGCCCGAATTCTCGAAGACGCGATCCCCATCCCAGTGCACCAGCATCCAGAGCCCATCCGGCTTCCGGTAAAAATAGCCGTTCTTTCCACGGCGAAGGGTGAGGGTATCCCAGTCCCCATCGTATCCGCGCACCGCCGCATTGAGGGCGGCGAGGTTGCTGTCGATCAAGCGATCGATCTGCGCTCGATCGAAACTGTTGGTCCCAACCTTGTTCACGAACTCGACAAAGCTCGTGTAGTCATAGTCCGTTTCACGTGAACGCATGAGCCACTCGCTGTGATAGCGGGTCGGTTCATTGCTTCCCTTGTAGGACCAGTCGGCGTTGCGGCTCCTTCGCCCGAAATCGTCCTCATACCACCACTCGTCATCGATCCGGAGCAGGGTCCCGCGATTTCCCTCCTTGAAGTTGCGATTCAGGAAATCGTTGGCGATGGGCTCCATGTCATCGCGGACCGAGGCACTGCCGCCATTAATGATCACGCGCACAAACTCGGCGTCCGAGATGGGATGCCCCATCTGGTAGAGAAAATAACGCGCAATCCGATCGTCATGGTCGACCGAGGGGTCGATCACGCTCTTGCGCCGGCCGCGAAAATGACGATCGGCGGGGAGCTTCCACTTCCCGTGGTTCAATCCGTTGCCACTCGACCTGGTGAATGGACTCCCGCTCTTGCGGAGTTCGGCGTTGTAATAGATGTCCGCCTCGTTCGAAATGAAGGTCGCATTGAAATAGTGGTTCGACATGCGGGGAAAGTCATACTGGAACTTGGACGAATGCCCGATGCTGGTGTTGATGGCGTCGCGGTCATAGGCGGAGATCACGAATCGCTCCGTGCTCAGGTCGGAGGCGATCGTGCTGTTGTCCACCACCCACATGGCGGGGCGATCGGGTCCGAGCTTTGGCAGCAGGGTGAATTCCCCGTTCGCCGCGGTGGCACGGATGTAGAACTGGACGATTCTGTTGTCCACGCGGTACTGGTTCAGGGTCGCGGTGTAGATCCCGTCGCCCGCCACGTCGTCACCGCCGGATGCGTTGTCGAACATCGTGGTCGTGACCCAGGCGCCGTTGGCGTTGTTGTTGTCCTGGCGGTGCACCACCGTGACGGTGGGCACTCCATTCGGCGACAGCACACGCGCAGTGATCTTCACGGAATTGCTCGTATTGGGAACGGCTGGGCTGTGCAACACACTCGCCACCGTGGGCGCGGCCCCGTTGGAGAGGATGCGAGAATTTTGCGCCCCCGGCGTGCCGAGATCATTGGGGATCGGGATGAGCCAGGTATGGCCGATGCTGTGGTCCCAGGTTTGCGTGATGAGTCGCGGCTTGCCATGGATCCAGCGCGCGTCGAACTGAATGGTATAGGTCGCGTTGTCCGTGATTCCGGTGCAATCGATCTCGGCGCGGTTCGCCTTGTTGTCGCCATGACCATCGGAGATGAGATGGAGTTGTCCGCTTCGGACATAGCTCGCCCAGTGCGTGCCCTGACAAAGCCATCCGCTGGCGCTGGAGCCGTTGGTGGCGTGGGAGGTCACATTCTGCAGTTGGTTGGAACCGTTTCCATTTTGGCGCAAGCTGATGTTTTGCAGAAGAAGATAGGCATCTCCCACCAGGTGCATGTGGAATTCCTTGTAGTCGGTCACCGAGCCCCGGCTGTTGTTTTGTCGGTAGGTGCCGGTGTGGGTAAAGGTCTGCATCCTACTCTTCCTGCTCTCGTCGCTGTCCGCCCAGCTGGCCGCGGCGTCGTTGTCCATGTCGGGATGTTTCAGCTCCATGCTGCTGCCATCACCGTCGGCAAGTTCCGGCCAGTCGCCGCTGGGAAGATAGTCGACCTGATCCACCAGGTTCCCCCACCCGTCCTCCAACCTCACGAGCTCGCCGGAGTCCCCCAGTTGACCGGTGAAATCACCGATCAGTGGAATCGTTCCATACGTTGACTGCATCCAGGCCCGGTCCGCCGCCACCACGAGATAGTCCCCATCGTTCAACATTGTGCCCACCGGAAATCTGAAGTCGACCCCATCGACGAAGCGCCATCCCGAGAGGTTCACCGGCGCGCCTCCGCGGTTGTAAATCTCGATGAACTCCCCGTTGCGGTGGTCCGAGGGCGGATCATACATGATCTCATTGATCACGATGTCTTCGTTCCGCGAGGGATTATTGGCGGCATCCCGGGTTGATGATGCCGAGGAAAACCAATCGTTCGATCCCGCAGGAAAGGCCTGCACCGAGTTTCGGCCAACCGGCCTGGTCACCAGGGCGGATGCCAGCACGTTGTCATTGGCATCAAGCAGGAACAGGGAGACCGCGTCCGAGCCGACCGGCACCACGAAGGGAACCGCCCAACTGTTGTAACTGTGGGCACCCACCGATCCGTTCAAGGGCAACTTGTCGGAAAAATCCGGGAGCGTCGCCAGAAACAAGGAGGACAGGACGGCCGTGCTCTGGTTGGAATTGTGCACCTCGATCCAATCGAGATCGTCCAGTCCATCGGCGAACTGCACTTCGCTGAAGGTCAGTGAGGTCGCGAGTCCGGATGGCACGCTATCCTCTACCCCGGGAGAGCCGCCATTATCCGTGCTCAACCTCCAGTTGCGCCAGTTGTCGACGAGACGGTCCTCATTGTTCACGACAATGCTGTGCCCGGTGCCGTCCGCCGCGTTGGGCCACTTGCCCTTGTCGCCATAATTCACGGTACTCATGGTGACGCCATTCTTGTCCTTGAGAGTGACGCGCTCGCCTCCATTGTTGAGGACCCCGATCCAGGGACCGAAGACCTTCACGCTGCCTGGAATGCCGGGGTAAGCCGCGCGCAGTTCCGCCTCAGTGACGGAAGCCACCAGGATCCGCTCGAAGCGCTGCAAAAACATGCGCTGGGAATTGGCTGCCGAAAAGGCAGGGAACTCGTATTCCACCCCATTCGAGAATCGCCACTTCGCGAAGTCCAGCGGGGTGGCCGTGAGGTTCTGCACCTCGATGTATTCCGGCAGCAAACCCGCCGGATTGTACATGATCTCACTGAAGATGACTTGACTGGCCTTGAGCGGCAGGACCGAGGTGAGGACAAGCGACAGCGCGGTGGTAAATTTGAGGGAATTCATGGCAGGGGGGCCTCCGGCGCCCAATTAACCGGGGACTCCTAATAGTGTGGCGGCGAACGGACCCCGCGGCAAGGGTCGGTTTCGGGCTCCAAAAACAGGAGACAGGAGCGATTCACGGGCGCCCTCCGCTCTGACGCCGAGGTCCCGGAGGTGAACTCCTGCGAAGGCTCGACCGGATTCTGCGCGGTCCAGAGCGCCGGGGCTGCCACAATGGGCGCTGATGCTGAGGTGTTGTCTCGATCAGAAACCTGATAGCGTCGCTGGTATCGGACTCTCATCGAGGAGGAACACCCATGAACAACATTGCCCCAGAGCGTCACGGCAGCGTTCCAACTTCAGCACTCCGGGAGAGCGCCCGAGCGATGACCACTCCTCTCCTGGCCTGGGCCCTCCTCGCTCCTACTGCTGCCATTGGCCAATTGGAATTGCGCATCGAGAGAGACGCGGATGACCTCGTCGTCTCGTGGAGTGGAGGCGGGGTGCTCCAAAAGTCCTCTGCGCTGACCGCCTGGGAAACCGTGCTCAATGCTTCGAGCCCACTGCGGGTGGCTCCTGCGGAACAGCTCGACCGCCAGTTCTTTCGGGATTGAAGACGTAGACGTGGCCAGTGCCAACCACTTCGAACTGGTCCCGGCTCAGGGTGTGCCAGAGGGAGACGTTACCCTCCTCCGCCACCCCCGTGAATGAATAAGGCGCCCTTCCGTGGCCCGCGGCTCTCGGGTTCATCGGGCAATCCGCCCTGGACCGCAGCAGGCTCCTCCGCCGAGGCGATGAAACTCATCGAGACAATCATGATTGCGGG
>JAYGGC010000057.1:0-21472 GCA_046581525.1 Roseibacillus sp.
AGACAAATCCGTGGTCGTTTCCTTCCGCCGCAGTCTTGCGGTCGACGGCTTGCACTTTGAAGTCGAGGTCTCGGACGACCTGGAGAACTGGCAACTTGCGGGCCATGAATGGGAGTTCCTGGGAACCGATCCTCCTGAGAAGGGGACCGCCATGTTCTCGTTTCGCACCGCAGCGCCGGATGGGGCGAACTACGTTCGCCAGCGTGTGATCCTGATGGAGTAGCGCGATCCTTTCTCCGTGCCACCGAAACCTTGAAAACTTAAGAGACCCGGCGAGGCAGAGGAAGCAGAACGATTGCGCACCCTCCCGACGGCCCCGTTGATCCGTGTATCAGGATGCAGGAAAAAGGGTGCGGGGTGGGGAAAGGAGACACCGGAACCCCACACCCCCGTATGAGGGTGCAGGAAACAGGGTGCGGAGCTACTGCACGCTGAACCGGAAGAAGGCGGCATCGTCGGTAGGAGCGAACTCAAGGCAGATTCTGCCGTCGATCACCGATAAGGATTCGGGATTCACGATGAAGGGTGCGAAGGTTTCCAGATCGGCAGGTTCGAAGAGGTTGATCTTCACCTGCACGTTGCCTGCCTCGTTCAGCCCAATGGTGTAATCCGCTGACATCGCGCGGATCTGATCTTCCGTAAAGCGGGCATCGCGTTCGGCGGTGGCAGTCGCCAGATCACCCTGCAAGAGCTCAATGGTGGCATCCCGTAGTGTCCAGAAACTCGATTACAACGGAGCGCGCTGATTCCCAGCCTGTTGGGAGAGGAGCTTTGAGGGCGACTTCTCATCGTGCTCCACGGTGTCGCACGGTAAGACTCCGCCAATGGACGTGATGAAACTGATGGTGGTGGCCCTGGCTGGCTGAATCAACCGGCAGCAGGTAGCCCTCCTTGAGACGGGCGGTTGACCAGTTTGTGGAACACTACCACCGGGAACGAAATCACCAGGGCTTGGAGAGCAGGATCATCGAACCTGAGTTCGGATTGGTGGAAAAGTTGAGGTGAACTGCCACGAGCGGCTTGGCGGATTGCCTCGCTACGACCACCGGGATGCGGCATGAAATCGACGACTCGAGTTTTCGGACACTACGCCGTCCGATCTCCTGGTGGATCCTTCGAGTTCAGCAGGTTCTGGAGGCGGAGCCGGGGGTGGGAAGCAGCCCGGACACAGGACCCACAACCAATGAGCAGCGCCGGAAGTGGGAATTCTGGGCCGAAACGCAAATCCAGCGCGGCGCCTGACTCTCAACCCCATGATCCCTGAGTTCGGTAAAGAGTTTTGGCAACCAGTCTAGAAGAGCGGATCTGCCATCCTGGCATTGAGCGCGGACCAGGCCGCTTCCAGTTCGCGCAGCTTGTCAGGACGGGTGGCGGCCAGGTTGGTGGCCTCGGTGTGATCGTTCGCGAGATTGTAGAGTTCCCAAGTGCGGGTTGGCGTCTTGCTGCGATTGGTCACGATTTTCCAATCACCTGAGCGGAAGGCGGCCTTGCGGCCCTGACGCCAGAAGAAGGTGTCGTGAGGCCGGCCCTCTTGTTCGTCCAGGAGGAAGGGGAGGAGGTTGACGCCATCGATGTTCTTCGGAGCAGGTGCGTCAGCGAGAGCTGCGGCAGTGGCGAAAAGGTCCATGGAGGAAACTGGAGCGTGGTAGAGTTTGTCGACCGGAAGCCGATTCTTCCACTGCATCATGAAGGGAATGCGAAGCCCGCCTTCGTACATTTGCCCCTTCCCTCCGCGAAGGGGTAAGTTGCTGGAAGTGAGCTCCCTGGTGGGGCCGCCATTGTCGGAAAGGAAGACGATGAGGGTGTTTTCTTCAAGCCCCAGAGTGCGAACAGCGCTGAGGACCGTCCCCACGCTGTCGTCAAGATTGGCAAGCATGGCGGCGAAGATGCGGCGATGTATGTCGTCGATGTGCGCAAATCTCTTCATGTAGGTCGCGGCGCCTTGCAGCGGGCTGTGGACCGCATTGTAGGCCAGGTAGAGGAAGAAAGGGCGATCCTCGTTCCGCTTGATGAAGCTCACCGCCTCCCGGGTGAAGGCGTCGGTGAGGTATGCGCTCTCACGCACAGGCTGGCTGCCGCGCACGATGGGATTGTTCGCATCGTAGTCGGGTTCGTCGCCACCCATGTGGGTAGTGTAGATCATCTTGCCATTCTTGCTCGTCCAACGGCCCTTCTGATTGTCGGGAAGTGCCTTGCGGCGCAGCATGGTGGTTACCCCCGAGTAGGGTGGGGGAACGAAATAATGCCCTTCGTGAGTGAATCCGAAAAACTCGTCGAAGCCCTGGCGGTGGGGATGGTATTTCGCCTGCCCGCCGAGATGCCATTTTCCGATCAGACCGGTGGTGTAGCCCCGATCGTGAAGCATTTCCGCGATGGTCGTTTCGGCAAGGGGAAGTCCGAATTCGGGTTGCTCGTTCTTCCAGCCAGTGGGATTGTTTTCGTAGCCAAAGCGGATGGGGATTCGCCCGGTGAGGAGCCCTGCCCGGGAGGGACTACAATTGGGCGCGGTGACGTAGGCCTGGGTGAAGCGAATGCCGTTCTTCGCGATGGAATCGATGTGCGGAGTAGGCACATCGGTCTTCGGGTTCTGGCAGGAGAGTTCTCCGTAGCCGAGGTCGTCGGCAAAGAGAATGATGAGGTTGGGCTGCTTTGCCCCCGCGGTGTGCGAGCAGGCCAGCACCAAGGCAACGAGCGCCGTCGGGAGTCTCATCAGATCAGTAGAGCGTCTTCTTGACCGGGGCTTCCACGGTCTTCTCCGCCTTCTCGATGGATTCGAAGTCGCCCTCTTCGCAGCAGCGCACGAAGCCTTCCGCGAAACACTTCAACTTGTCCCAACTGCGCCGGATGGATGCGGCTTCATCCTTGGTGATCGAATGGTCGAGAGCGGATTCCGAGATGCGGTGGAGGAGCTTGGAGAACTGGTCGACGATCTCGCTGGTGGCGGGAAGGACTTCGAAGCCTTCCTCGCAAGTGCTGGCCGGGTTGCGCACGAAATATCCGTCGCACTTCTGGCAGAGCCACTCCACGATGCGCATGTCCTCCGTCATGCGGATGATCTCGAGGAGGCGGTCGAGAGGATTGCGGCTTCCGCTACCTGTTTCCGACTGCTCCTGCGCCCACTTGTAAACGAGCGAAAGGGAAACTCCCAATTCCGAAGCGACCGCCTTCGGGCTGGTGGATTCGAAGGAGTTCTTAAGGACCTCGTGGGATTCCATGGGTGTTTGTTAGGGGAAAGCGAGTCAGGGGGCAAGTTGGGTTTGGGAAATCACGGACACAGATGCGATGGAGCGAGCGATATATGATGCTCTGCCGCCCAATTCGGGAAACTCAGGAGGGCATGGGCGCCATGATCGTTCCGGCTTGCAGGTGCTCAAGGTGCTCCGCCGCGATCCCTTCGATTTCCGCGAGGGAGGAGACGATGGAGAGGCGCCGGCGGAGGGGTTTAGCGCCGGGGAAGCCCTTGCAATAGGCCATCAGGCGGGAGCGCATGGCCATCATGGTCTGCCGTTCGTTGCCGTAGCGGTCACTCTTGAGAGCGAGGCTGCAGTGTCGCACGATCAATTGCCAGCGCTCTTCGATGGATACCGGGGGGAGCTCTTCGCCAGTGGCGAGATAGTGTTTGGCCTCGCGGAAGATCCACGGATTCTGCATCGCCGCGCGACCGATCATGACCCCGGAAACCGCGGAAGTTTCACGACGATGCACAAGGTCGGCGCCGCTGTTGAGATCGCCGTTTCCGATCACGGGGATCATCACCGCGTGGGCACAGGCATCGATCACCTCCCAGTTGGCGTCGCCGCGGTAACCCTGCGCGCGCGTGCGGCCGTGGACCGAGACGGCCTGCATGCCGCAGTCCTGGAGAATCCGGCAAACATCGGGGGCGTTGATCGATTGCTCGTCCCAGCCGATCCGGATCTTGGCGGTCACCGGAACCTGGTCGCCGACCGCCTTCGCCACTCCGCTCGCGACCGAAGCGAGAACCGGGCAATCCTTGAGGAGTGAGGAGCCGCCGTTCTTGGAAACCACCTTGTTCACCGGGCACCCGAAATTGATGTCGATGAAATCTGGCTGCTTCCAGTCGATAATCTTTCTGGCGGCTTCGCCCATGCGTTCGCCATCAGCTCCAAAGAGTTGGACCCCGACCGGTCGTTGCTCGTCGGTGAACTCGGTGTACTTCCGGGTGCGCTCGTCCTTGCGGATGATGCCCTCGGAAGAGACGAACTCGGTGACCATCACGTCCGCGCCGAGTTCCTTGCAGATGCTGCGAAAGACGACGTCGGTCACGCCCGCCATGGGGGCGAGGTAAAGAGGGAAGGCGCCGTTCTGGAACCAGGGGAGCACGGGGGGAGCTTAAGGCGATTGCGGGGAATGCGAAACGGGAAAGTTGGGAGGGTGGGTCGAAGGTCGAAATCCGGAGGTCGAAATTCGGAGGTCGAAGGGCGGAGAGGTGTGCGGCGTTGGGCAGTTGGTGAGGGAGTCGCATGGATTCCGGCGAAAACTCGACCAGCCAATTTTCAAATGGATCTCGGAGCCAGCATTCAATCGCGGTTACCTGGCTGCGACTTGGGAATGGCGCGATTCCTTCAGGCGCTTCCCCGCCATGGGGGGTCGACTATCCCTCGTAAGGCTTCGGTTCCCAGCCGATGTCGTCCATGATGTCGTCGAAGCGATTGCCGTACTCGACGTAGCTCTTGTAGCACTGTTCCCAATCGGGTTCTTCCCCATCCTCCACGTGGAAGACGGTGGCGACATGGGGTTCGATTGCAAATCCTCCGTCATAGTGGCGGGCCTTGAGGTCACGGACGATGTGGCGCAGGTGGCAATCTCCGTCACCGGGCATGGTGTAATCGGGCTCGGCATCACCGACTGCGGGGTAGCGGCAGTCCTTGATGTGGATATGCACGATTTGTTCCTTAATGTCGTTGTAGAACCCGAGGGCGTCTTGCCAGGGATAGGGCTCGGACTTGGAGCGGTCGCGCTGGAAGATAGGGTTGCCGGTATCGAAGACCAACTTGAGCCCTGGAACTTCTTCGAGGAGGCGCAGGGTGTGTCGCGCCGAAAAGCCACCCCAGTTGGAGCAGTTCTCATGCACGGCCATGAGGCCCTCATCGGCAAAGCGCTGCTGAATGACTCGCACGCGCTTGAAGCGCTCGGCTTCCATCTGATCCTCGCCCCAGGGCTCCTGGGCGTAGGACATGATGCGGATGATCCTGGTGCCGAGTCGTTTCATGCGCGGAATCGCGCGGTCGATCTCGCCGAGCGTGATGTCGAAGTCGCTGTCGATCTTCTTGCCCCAGTTTCCGATGAGCGATCCGATCTCCGGAATCCTGATTTCGGCCTTGTCGAGTTCGTTGGCGACCTTGTTGAATTCCTTGTCCGATAGTTCGTGAATGCTGGCGCCGTTCACGCTGCGGGCGGAGATGGCATTCCACCCGATTTCCTTGGTGGCTTTGATCTGGGTGGCGAGGTCGGGGGCTGCTTCATCGGCGAAACCGGTCAGATACATGCGGAGAGGGATAGTCGATTGCGGCCGGGACGCAAGGCGCACGTTTGACCTGAATGGCGATTTTTTATCGAATCGGGTTGCATCGGACGTGAACGTCGGAAGTCCCTTGTGCCACCGAAGAATCAAAGGCATTCTATCCCCCGTGAAAGCGCCCCTGCTCGGAGGATTCCTCCTCCTCACCCTGACGCTCCCCTGCGCCGCTATCGAATTCGGGAAGGACGTCTTGCCCATCCTGGAGAGCAATTGCTTCAAGTGCCACAAGGATGGAAAGGAGAAGGGGGATCTCAATCTGGAGCCGCACAAGATCAAGGAGATCATCGGCTCTGGTCGCAAGATCATCCCCGGCAAACCCAGCAGCGGGCTCTTCATGAAGATGATCCAGTCCGATGATCCCGATAATCGCATGCCACCCAAAGGCTCGCGCTTGAGCGAAAAGGAAGTGCAGACCTTGAAACTCTGGATCTCACAGGGCGCGGAGTTGGGCGATCACGATCCCGACGGTGCGCCCGGCGCGCCTGAGCCTCTGGAAGGAGTATGGACCAACAAGGCGGGCAAGGAGATCAAAGCGACCCTCTTGAGGGTCGAAGGCGACAAGGCGGTGCTCAAGTTGCAGGGCGGCAAGATCTACAAGTACGCGATCAGCAATCTCTCGGCCGAGAGCCAGGCGATTGTGAAGGAGTTCGCAGAGAAGGCGAAGTAGGGTGAGAGAGTGGAAGCCTTGCGCTACAGCGTCACTCTCTTGCCATCATTCTGCGCGCTCTCGTAGATCGCGCAGATCAGCGCAACCGCCTTGCGGGCCTCGAGGGCGTTGACAGTCGGCTCGCGTCCTTCCGCGATGGCCTGGACCACTTCCTCAAAGTTTTTCCGGTGGCCGTCGAAGTTGATGGCGGTCGGATCGTTGGCGCCGATGCCGGCCTCTGAGCCCTTCATCATGGAGGCGTGTACTTCGGCGTCGATCGGTTGCTCGTCCATGAAGTCCCAGACCTCGAAGGATTCGTCGGCGAGGAACACGCTGCCCTTGTCGCCGGACAGTTGCACGCGGGCAGGGTGGCCGTCCCTGGACCAGTTGGCGGTGGAGCCTTCGATCACGCCGCGCGCTCCGTTGGCGAATTCGACGATGGCGACCGCGGTGTCTTCCACTTCGATGTCGGTATGGGCGAGGCAGGCGGTGTTGGCCTGCACGTTGACGACGGGACCCGCCAGGTAGAGGAGGGCGTCGAGGGTGTGGATCGACTGGTTCATGAGGGCGCCGCCCCCGTCGAGCGCCCATGTGCCGCGCCACGCGCCGGAGTCGTAGTAGGCCTGGTCGCGAAACCACTTCACGTAGGCCGAGGCGGAAGTCAGCCGCCCGAAGCGTCCACCATCCACGGCGGCCTTGAAGGCATCCATGGCCGGGTGAAAGCGGCGATTGAGGACCGCGGCGAGGGTCACCTTGTTCTCCTCGGCGGTGTTGAGCATCATGTCGATGCGTTCAGGGGTGATCTCGAGAGGTTTCTCGCAGACCACGTGTTTTCCGGCCTGCAGGGCGGCCACAGAGGGATCGAGATGGGCCCCGGAAGGCGTGCCCACGGTGACGACCTGGAGTTCATCGTCGGCGAGGAATTCGTCGAGGCTGCTGAAGGCCCTGGCTCCGAATTGCTCCGCGAGTTTCTCGGCGCCCTCCGCGCGAAGATCATAGACCGAGTGGAGTTCGCCCCCCTTCATGGCCTCGATGGCCTTGCCGTGAAACCGGCCGATCATGCCGGCCCCGATGATTCCGAATTTCATGTGGAGTGTGGATCAAACGCAGAGACGCAGAGGGGCGCAGAGCATGGTTAGCGGTCGGTTGCGGATTGGGTTCCCTTCTTGGGCAGGAAGAAGCCGATGACAACGAGGATGGCGAAGATGATGATGAACCATTTCCCCAATTCCAGGGTGGTGGTTACTTCTCCGGCCGCGTTCTTGATATCGAGCGTCTTGTTCCATCCGGTCCACCCCGCAGCGAGGCCGGTGATGACCAGAGCGCTGATCAGCGGAATATTCCAGGCCAGCTTGGCGCGTCCGGTGGGAACCTGATCGCCGAGGACCTTCTTCGAGTTGATCATGATGACGAAGGCGAGGAAGGCGATCGGGAAGAGGACATAGCCGAAGGTCGAGGTGGTGACGGCGAGGTAGGCCTTCGACTGGCCGCCCCATAAGAGAGGCCAGAGAACTCCGGTTGAGGCCAGGAGGGTGCCGACCTTGAAAGCCATGCTGTCCCGCGGCTTGCCGGCGACCTCACAGGCGACGAATCCGGAAATGAGCATGAGAATTGAAATGGTGGAGAGACCCATGGCGAGGACGCCGATCCCGAACACCTTTTGTGCCACCATGGAGTTTCCGAAGAGGGATTCCAGCGCGCCGGCAAGCTGCTTGGTATCGCGCTTGATGAGCATCGCCGCGAGCATCTTTTCACCATCCGCCACGGGAACGTCCTTGACCTCCCCGTTTCGTGTTGCGATCGCCTTGGAATAGTCTTGGAATTTCGCACTCTCTTCGTTCACGATGACTGCGCCGTTCTCCTCGGTGACGAGTCCTTCGAAGGGCTTGCCGTGGAACTGGGAACCCGCCGCGATGACGACGCAAGCGGTGGCGATGACGAAGGGGATCATCATGCCGGTCGCGAGATCGAATCGGGACAGCCCGCGGTGCTCCCTCCCCCACTTGCGGGCACGAAGGGCCCAGGGCATGAGGAAGGTCATGTTGATGCCGACGGCCGCCGCAGTGGCCGCCACCATCGGATCACGCTGAGCCTTGAGAACGACCGCAGTCCAATATTCGCGGGCCTCGGCCGATGGAAGGGCCTTGAGAATATCATTGTAGGCGTCCGCCGGGTTCCAAATCATCGATGGATTTGGGATGAAGCCACTGAAGATCGCACCCCAATCGAGGGTGCCGGCCAGACGAACCACGACGCCCATGAAGCAGAGGACCACGATGCCCACGAGGACCTTGAGGATGTTTTCGTAGATCCGATACCCACGCCCTTTGCCCGAGCCAAGAAAGTTGACGAAGAGCATGAGGCCGAGAATCACAAAGGAGACGATGTACTTCGTCACATTCGAATCCTTGGAGCTCTCGAACAGTTCCGGAAACAGGTTGTCAGTGATGGCGCCGTAGGAAAGGGAGTACTGGGGAAGGACCCAGATCATGTTGGCGAGCTGGGAAGCGGCGAGCCAGCCCCAGGCGAGGACCGGGTTGATATCCTGGCGGAGGGCCTGGAAGGGAGTGCGCTTGATGCTGAGCGTGACGTAGGAAATCGCAGCGAGGAGAACGACACCCATGAGCATCGCAAAGGGCTGCACCCAGAGGATCGCGAACCCTCCCATCACGGCGAGGAACATGGCGCTCCCGAGCGAACCGCCTCCCAGTGTGATCGCACTCTGCAGCCAGCCGGGCCCGGAGAGTTTGGAGTAGGCCTTGGCCTTTTCGAAAGCGCCCTTGTTGGCGAGGGAGTCGATGATTTCGATCTCGCGTTGGATTTGGTCGTCGTTGTTGCTCATCGGGTTGCGGAGAGGTTTTAAGCGCGAAGGTGTGGAGGCGGCAAAGGGAATGCGCGGGAGATTTCGTTAGAGATAAACCTTTTGAAGGTATTCCATGCTCTGGCGGGCAATCTCGTCGGCACTGGGCTCGTACTTGAAGACCTCCACCGAAACCCAGCCCTGGTAGTCGATTTCCTTGAGCGCGGCAGCGGCGGGGGCGTGGTCGACCACGCCCATCCCGGGACCCAGGAGGTTTGGATCGTTGGCGTGGTAGTGCGCAATATGTCCCGCGTTGTCGCGGACGAGCTCGCCCAGTCCTTTTTTCTCCGAGCTCATGGCCTTCACGTCGAGATGGAGGCGCAGGTTCGGGTGACCGACCAATTCGATCAGGCGCACGGTCTCCTCCGCGGTATTCAGGAAATTGGTCTCGCTGGGGGCAAGGGGCTCCATCGCGATCGTGATGCCATGGGTGGCGCAGTATTCGGCGGCGGGTTGCAGGACGTCGGCGGCCCGCTCGAAGGAATCGACGTAATCCCAGCCCTCTTCGAGGGAGCGCTGCTGGGGGCTGCCCCAGACCATGATCTGGCCACCCAGCGCGGCGCAGAGGTCGGCGAGGCGGCGGGCGTAGTCCACCGTGGCGGCCCGCACGGCGTCATCGGGGGAGGTGAGGTGGTAGCCCTCGGTCTTGGCGAGCAACCAGTGCAGCCCGACCACTTCGAGCCCGTGATCCGCGACGGCCTGCCGGTAATCGGTGATCGCGGCGTCCGGGATCTCGGAAATACTGCTGGCCAAGGTGAACGGGGCGATCTCCAGTCCGGTGTATCCCGCGGCCTCCGCCGCCTGGCATTGGTCGAAGAAACTCCGGTCCTGAAAGGTCTCGTTGCAGATCGCCAACTTCATGATACGGGGGATGTAAGCGGGCCGGGGCTGGAAATGGCAGAATTATTCTCAGGGACCTCGCGGGGATTGCGATTGGGGTGCACCGGCGGCACACTCCCAGGCGCGTGACGGAAGAGAGCAAACCAGAGGAAGGTCAGAAATCCCCGACCTTGCGGGAGGACTTGGCGGTGCTCGTGAAGCTCCGCTTGAATACCTTCGTCCTGATCACGACGTTCTTCGGTTTTTTAATCGCAACTCTCTCAGGAGAAGAGGGCTGGGGTTGGCCGAGGCTTCTTCTTCTCTTTCACACCCTGCTGGGGACTGCGGCGGCCGCATTTGGCGCCTCGGTCTTCAACCAGCTCATGGAAATCAAGGAGGATGCCCGCATGAGGCGCACCGCTGACCGCCCGCTTCCGGCCCAACGGGTCCTTCCCATGCCGGCCTTTATCCTGGGCTTCCTCCTCGCGGGCTTCGGAGTCATCCATCTCGCTGCAATGGTGGACCGGGGGGCGGCCCTCCTCGCCGCGATCACGATCGCGACCTACGTGTTTTTCTACACTCCCCTGAAGCGGCGCAGTTCGGCCAACACCCTGGTGGGTGCCATCCCCGGCGCGATCCCGCCCTTGATCGGCTGGGTGGGCGGCGGTGGCGGGATGGAGGACCCCCGGGGGTGGTTTCTTTTCGCGCTGCTCTTTCTCTGGCAGTTGCCCCACTTCGTCTCGATCAACTGGCTCTGCCGCGAGCAATACGAGGAGGCTGGCTTCCGGATGTGGTCGGACGGGGATGAGAGCGGACGGCGCTCGGGCTACTTGGCAGGCATGTTTTCGTTGGCGCTGGGCGCCATGGCCTTGGTTGGGCCGCTTGCGGGCTATACCGGATGGAGCTTTGGTGCGCTGGGCCTCGCGGCCGGCTTGCTCCTCGCCTGGCTCGCGGCAAGGTTTGCCAGCTCCGGGGAACGCCCGGCCTTCCGGCGTTTTTTTCTCCTCACCCTGCTCTACCTCCCGTTCGTCCTGACGGTGCTTGCCATCGATTGGAAGTAAGCTAAATTCCCGCCGCCGTGGCGCGAGACATCAGTCACTTGGAACCTGCCGACCGGGATCCCGCCCAATTGCGCCGGACCGGACTCATCATCACTGCGATCATGATCGCCGGTGGACTCTTCGTCACGTTCGCCTTTGTGCTCAAGCTGCGCGCTGATGCGAAGGACGTCCGGCCCCACATCGTGGGTCGCTTGACGGAAAAGTTCGGAGGCCGCGACCAGAATAACAAGGCCTTCACGACCGATCACCTCCGGGACAAGATCAGCTTCATCACCCCGCTGGCGGGAAGTCAGAAAGAGCGCATGGCGGAGTCCTTGCGAATGTTGAAGATGGTGGCTGGGAAATTCCCCGATGACGAGAACCTGTGCTTCGTGGGAATCACGGTGGAACCGGAGCAGGATGGCCCCGAGCAACTCAAGGCCATGATCGATGAGCTCGGGATGGGGGAGGACAAGCGCTGGTTCTTCGTGCAGGCCGAAGAGAAGAATGCGCGCGGTTATTTGCGCCACAAGCTCCGCCTGGAGACCGAGGAGAAAATTCCCTCCGAGGACAAGGGATGGATCAAGCGGTTTCGCTCCACCATCGTGTTCATCGATCCGAACCTGCACGTCGTTCAGCCGCAGTACAACTTCAACGAGGCCCTCGAGGTGCAGGAAGATGCGAAGCGGATGCTGAAGGAGGACCCGGAGAGAGCTGAGAAACTTGAGGCGGAGAAGCACACCGAAGCGCTGAAGGCAGCGGAAGAGAGATTCTTTCAGACCTTGCAGCACATTCGGGACGGCAACCTGAGGGAAGGAAAGTGATGACCGACCGGGGAAAGATCATCACCATCTATGTGGTCGTGGCAGTTCTAAGTATCGGCGTGCTGGCGACCTCCTTCTGGCTTCGTGAGGTGCGCAGACGGTCATTTGGGACTCACGGCAGTAACTTTGGCGAGGTTGGCAGGACCGAACCCGTGGACTACGGCGCGCTGGAGAAGGACCTGGTCCTGACCAATCAGAAGGGGGAGGAAGTGAAACTCTCCGATCTCAAGGAGAAGGTGTGGGTGGTAACCAACTTTTTTGCGGCGTGCCCATTCTGTCAATCAACGGCCTCCGGCGATTTGAAGGAGCTCTACGAGGAGTTCGGGACCAACCCGGATTTTCACATTGTCTCGATCACGATCAATCCGGATGCGGACGATCTCCAAGCCTATGCCGACGTGATGGGAGCGAGCGACAGGAATTGGTGGTTTCTGCGGGGAGATGAGAAGGAGGTTCACGAGTATCTCGAAAAGGAGATGGGCTTTATGAAGGTGACCAAGAACGAGCCGCCCTCCAAGAGCCTCTACTCCCACGACCGTTCGCTCCTCGTCTTCGACGGCTGGAAGTGCGTGAAGAAACGCGACCTGCAATTTGCCCGCACCAAGGGGGAGGCTGTGCACAAGGCTGCATTTCAGGAAGTGCGTGCTTCCATCCTGAAGAGCCTCGCCCCGCCAGGGGAAAGTCCGTGAGCGAACTCGAAAGTTATCGCAATCGCGAGGCGGATCTGGCTCTTGCGAAGAAGCTCACGATCGGGGTCTGGATCGTGAGCATCGTGGTGTTTCTCCTCGTGGGGATCATGCGGCGAGTCACCATCGAGCTGCCCGAGGGTGTGAGTCTTGGATTCCTGCCCCCTCTCCATGCCCTCCTGAATTCCGGGGCCGCCATCGCGCTGGTGATGGCGATCGTTGCCATCAAGGGTGGCCATGTGGTGCGGCATCAACGATGGATCTACCTCGCGATGGGATGTTCGCTCCTCTTTCTCCTCTCCTACGTGACCTATCACTTCACCACCCCGGAGACGGTTTACGGCGACACGGATGGGGATGGTGAATTGCAATACAGCGAGAGGGTGGCTGTCGGCAAGATGCGCCTGGTCTACCTCGTGATCCTTCTCTCCCACATTGCTCTCGCCGCGCTGAGCCTCCCCTTCATTCTCCTCACCTTCGTCTACGGATTCACCAACCAACTCGCCAAGCACCGCAAGCTGGCGGGGAAGGTCTTCCCGGTCTGGCTCTACGTGGCGGTGACCGGGCCAACGGTCTATCTGCTCCTGCGGCCGTATTACTGAGGGGAGGCGGGGGGAGCGATAAGGCCGGTGATCGTGGCGGAAGGGCTTCCCCTTCCGATTCCTGCCAGAGTTCTATTTGTCTCCTCCCTCCTTGCTACTCGCTCCGTGCTCCTTTAAAGCCCCGCCATGCGCGTGATTTCCTATCGGGACAAGGGTTACCAAAAGTTCGTGCGATCGCTTGATCGCCGGGCCGAGCCCTCGCGGGAACTGGAGAAGGTGGTTTCCGGGATCGTGGGTGAAGTACGCAAGCGGGGAGATCGGGCTCTCATTGATTTCACCAGGAAGTTCGATGGGGTGCGTCTCACTCCCAGGACCCTGTTCGCTTCCGAGGAGGAGTTTGCGGAGGCTGAAGCGGCGGTGGCGCCGAGCACCAAGCGCGCCATCAAGGCTGCCCGGCGCAACATTCACGCCTTTGCCAGGGAGAGCATGCGGCGGGACTGGAAACGTAAGAATGCGGAGGGAGCGGTTGTGGGCGAACGATTTGTTCCGTTCGATCGCGTTGGGATTTATGTGCCGGGCGGCAAGGCGCCGCTGGTCTCCACCGCCCTCATGACGGGAGCCTTCGCGCAGGCGGTCAAGGTGCCCGAGATCGTGGCGGCCACCCCGGCGGGACCCAATGGGAAGGTCAACGCCGAGCTCCTCTATGCCCTCCAGCAGGCTGGGGCCACCGAAGTGCTCAAGGTGGGTGGCGCCCAGGGCGTGGCCGCGCTCGCGCTCGGGACCAAGAGCGTGAGACGGGTCGACAAAGTCTTCGGACCCGGAAATGCCTTCGTGGTGGAGGCCAAGCGGCAGCTGGTGGGCGCAGTTTCCATCGACCTCCTGCCCGGGCCCAGCGAGGTCCTGGTATTGAGCGACGCGACGGGGGATCCCGTCTGCATCGCGGCGGACCTCCTCGCCCAGGCCGAACACGGGGGCGACAGCGTGGTCGGATTCGTGACCAACTCCGCGCGGCTCCTCAAGCGAGTGCAGGTGGAAATGGACCGCCAACTCAAACGGCTCTCGCGAGCGAAGTACATCGAGGAGTCGCTCAAAAAGGGCGGCTTCGCGATCCTCGTGCGCTCGATCGACGACGCAGTGAAGATTTGCAACCAGTTCGCCCCCGAGCACTTGTCGCTCGTCGTGAAAGACGAGAAGGCCCGCCTCGATCAGATTAAGACGGCGGGTGCCATTTATCTCGGAAACCTCTCCGCGATCGCGGTAGGGGATTTCCTGGCCGGACCCAGCCACACCCTTCCGACTGGCGGGGCTGGAAAGTCGTTCTCCGGTCTCCGTGCCGACCAGTTCCAACGTCGCACCAGCATCGTCAAGATGGACGCGGCCTCGGTGAAGAAGTCACTCGCGGTGGTGCAGGAATTCGCGCGAATCGAAGGACTCGATGCGCATGGAGAGTCGGTGCGGTTGCGGGTGGAAGGGAAGTAGCGCTGCGCGCGGAGGTCGAAGGTGTGGGCTTTGGGGGATTCGGGGTGAGCGAGGATTCCCCAATTGGGTACTTGGGTATTTGGGCGTTTGGGTGCTCTTTCGTGGCGTGCACGAGGTGCAATGTCCCAGTTGCGGTGAGCTCTTCAGCGTTCCCGTTCCGCCTCGCGCGGAATGTCCAGCGCGGTTGGACTACGATTGTGAAGTGTGCTGTCGGCCAATGCTGATCATGATCGATGAAGAGGGACAGGCGCAGGCGGTGGGAACGGATGACTCGTATTCAGGATGACACCCAAGCTTTCCATCGTGATGCCTGTGCACAACGCGGAGGCGACCCTGGCCGATGCGATTGAGAGTTGTCTTTGCCAGACGATGGAGGAGTTCGAACTCCTGGTCATGCTTGACTGTTGCGACGATCGTAGTTCCTCGATTCCAGAAGGATTCGATGATCCACGGATTCACGCCTGCCCGATCAAGGGTAGCGGCGTGCCCAGCGTCGCAACGGCGGCGAATTTCGGGATGATGATGGCTGCAACGCCCTACATCGCCCGCATGGATGCGGATGACATCGCCCACCCAGGCCGCTTGAGGTCGCAGTTTCGACTTCTCACACGGAGTCCCGACCTGGCGGGAGTGACTGGACAGGTGCATCTCCTCACTCCACAGGGCGAGGGCATGCAGCGCTACGTCGATTGGGTGAACGGGCTGAAAACTCCCGAGGACATCGCCCGGGAACGGTTTGTCGAGTGCCCACTCATTCAGCCCTCTCTCATGATCCGGCGCGAAGTGCTCCTCCAAATGGAAGGATACCAGCCCGTGGAGTGGGCAGAGGATCACGACCTTTTTCTGCGCATGCTCGAGCGCGGAATGCGCTTCGGAAAGGTGGAGGAGGTCGTGCTCTCCTGGCGGGACAGTGCGAATCGTCTCACGCGGACGCATTCAGCCTACGGCGAGGAGCAAGTCTGGAACATGAAGGCGCACCACCTCGCGCGCTTGCCGGACCTGCGCGAACGCGGGGTGGCGATCTGTGGCGCAGGACCGATTGGGAAGAGGCTCGCGAAGTTGTTGATGAAGGAAGCGGTGCAGGTGCACGGATTCTTCGAAGTGAATCCGCGCCGGATTGGGGAGCAGATCGGCGGTGTGCCGGTGGCGGGACCGGACGAGTTCGGAGTGCGATGGCGCGACGCGGTCTTGTTGAGCGCGGTGGGCGTGGAAGGGGGACGGGAACGAGTTCGCGCGTTGGCGATGAGCGCCGGCTACCTTGAAGGAGAGGACTTCTGGTGTTGCTGTTAGATCTGTAGGGCGGCCGCTCCGGCTGCCGGAGGAGCGGGGAAACGGCTCGGAGTTTGGCAGGCGGAGCGCTCGCCCTACAATTGCCTTGGAGGGGAGAACTATCATCCCCCGCGGGTGGGGGATGCTTTCCTAAGCCAGGATTCCCTTCACGACCTTCCCGTGCACATCGGTGAGGCGGTAGTCGCGGCCCTGGAAGCGGTGGGTGAGTTTTTCGTGATCGAAGCCGAGGAGGTGGAGGATGGTGGCCTGGAGGTCGTGAACGTGGACGGGGTCCTCGGCGGGACTGAAGCCCAGTTCGTCGCTTGCACCGTAGCTCAGGCCGCCTTTGACTCCGCCCCCGGCCATGAACATGGAGTAGCAATCCGGGAAGTGGTCGCGGCCAAGAACCTTGCCCTTGGCAGTGCGGCCCTCGCGGAAGGGAGTGCGGCCGAACTCGCCGCTGCAAATCACGAGGGTGTCCTCGAGCAGCCCGCGCTCCTTGAGGTCGCGGATGAGGGCCGCGATCGGCTTGTCCATGGTCGCGCACTTCTTGGTGAGGCCGTCGCGGATGTCTTCCTTGGGATTGGTGCCGTGGAAGTCCCAGCCCCAGTCGAAGAGTTGCACAAAACGCACACCCTGCTCGAGGAGTCGGCGGGCGAGGAGACAGTTGTTGGGAAGCCCGGAACCGCCCAGGGTCGCGCCGTAGGCTTCAATCGTCTTCTTGGACTCCTTGGAGATGTCCATCACCTCGGGCACGGAGGCCTGCATGCGGAAGGCGAGCTCGTATTGTGCAATGCGAGTGAGAGTCTCGGGGCTGCCGAGTTCCCTGGCCTGCATCTCGTTGAGTTTACGCAGGGCATCGAGTCCCTGGCGGCGGAGGGCGCGCGACATCCCCTTGGGATCCTTCACGTAGAGGACGGGGTCTCCCTTGGAGCGGCACTGCACGCCTTGGAAGACCGACGGCAGGAAGCCGCTGCCCCACGCGTTCTTGCCCGCACTTGGCTGGGTGCCACTGGAGATCAGGACCATGAAGCCTGGCAGGTCCTCGTTCTCGGTGCCGAGGCCGTAGGTGACCCATGAGCCCATGGAAGGGCGGCCCTGGCGCGGGGATCCGGTGAGCAGGAAGAGCTGGGCCGGAGCATGGTTGAACTGCTCGGTGTACATCGACTTCACGACGCACATCTCATCGGCGATCCCGTGGAAGTGCGGGACTGCATCTGACAACCAGATCCCACCCTCGCCGTGCTGTGAGAACTTGCGGGGGGTGCCGAGGAGCTTGGGCATGCCCTTGGTGAAGGCGAACTCCTTGCCCTTGATGAACTCGTCCGGGCAGTCCTGTCCGCTCCGCTTCACGAGCTCTGGTTTGTAGTCGTAGAGATCGAGGTGGGGCGGGGATCCGGCGCAGTGAATGTAAACCACGCGCTTGGCCTTGGGCATGAAATGTGGCGCGCGGGAAGCCCCCGGATTGGGCGGCAGGGTCGCTCCGGTGAGCCGGTCCGCTCCGAGGGCGGTCAGGGCAATGCCACCCAGCCCGATCTGGCAATCGCGCAGGAAGTGGCGGCGAGTGAGGTGCTGAATGCGGGCGTCGGAATCGAGGATGGGATTCATGGTTTCTGGATAATCTCGTCGAGGTTGAGAGCCACGTTGGCAACGGCGGTCCATGCCGCCAGCGCAATCAAGTCTGCACCGTCGGCCGGCTTGCCCAGCGGTTCAGTGGCCAGCGCGGCGGCACTCTGGGGGTCGGCGAGGAAGGTCTGGTAGGCCTGCTGGTAGAACTCGGTGAGGGGAGCGAGTTCTTCGGGTTTGGCGGGGCGGACCAAAGCGAGTTGGAGAATGCGGGAGGCAATTGCGTTGGGGTCCTTGTCGGCACTCTCCTTCACTGCGCGGCGCGCGAGGGCCTGGGCCGCTTCGACGTAGACCGGGTCATTGAGGGTAACGAGAGCTTGCAGGGGCGTGTTGGTCTGCGATCTGCGCACGGTGCACACTTCCCGGTTGGGCGCATCGAAGGTCGCCATCGAGGGATACGGCATCGAGCGCCGCCACTCGGTATAGACGCCGCGACGGTAGCGATCCTCGCCCTCGCTGTCGGTCCAGTCGGTGGATCCTCCAAAGGCGGCCTTCAGTCCAAGCTTGGGACGCGGGGGGCGGGTGGGCGGTCCGTACATCTTCTTGCTGAGGAGGCCGGCGGCAAAGAGGGCCTGGTCGCGTATCATCTCGGCGGAAAGCCGTTGGCGCGGACCGCGGGTGAGGAGGTGGTTGAATGGGTCTGCTTCCAGGAGCTCGGGGGTGACCCTGGAGGATTGCTGGTAGGTGGCGGAGGTGACGATGAGCTTGTGGAGATGCTTGAGGTCCCAACCGCTCTCCATCAGTTCGACCGCAAGCCAGTCGAGCAGGGCGGGGTGCGAGGGGAACTCGCCTTGCGATCCAAACTCCTCGCTGGTGGCGACAATCCCCGTTCCAAAGATGGCTTCCCACTGACGGTTGGCAATCACGCGGGCAGTCAGCGGGTTCTGGCGGCTCACGATCCACTTTGCGAGGGTGAGGCGATTGAGAGGAGCGCCTTCCGGCAGGGGATGAAAGGCCTTGGGAGTTCCTTCGCTCACTTCGTCCGACTTCACTTTGTAATCCCCCCGAATCTGCACGTGAGTCTTGCGCTTCTTGTTCGGAGCGAGATCGCGCATGACGGGCACGGTGGTGGCCGGCTTGATTGCTGCGATCAACCGTTCGATTTCGGCGAGGCGCTTCTGGGTGCCGGCGGTGGCGGGAGCGATGGTGCGATAGAAGTTGCCGAGGGCCTCCTTTTGCGCAGCGGTGGGTGACAAGGATGCGAGGGCCTGGCGCACCTCGGCGGGCATCCTGATGCGGGCCGCAGCCGAAGAGCCTGTGGTGCTGGAGAGGCCAAATTTGGCAAGGGTGGTCATGGGCCAGTTCGACTCGTGGTGAATCTGCAGCACGATGGATCCGCCCGCGGGAAGGGGCTGATCGAGAAGGAGGAGGAGATGGTGTCGCTTGTCGAATCGTGGTGCGACGGCCCAGCCCTTGCCGGGATCGACCTTGCTGGTGAGAACGGAGGGCGCACCGAACTTGTCTTGCGCAAAGTCGGCGCTGGCCGCGATGAAGTTGATGGGGCGCGCGCCGGAAGTGGCAAAGCCCTTGCTTGGGGAGGGAACACCTTGGGGAGTCTGTTCCCAAACCGGGCGGCGGTTGGCATCGAGGATGGCGACCTTGTATCCGGCGAGGCGGGATTGGGTTCCGCCATCGGTGCGATTCCAAATCATCACGCGATCGATTTCCTTCAAGCCCCCCAGGTCGACCTCCCACCAGGGGTCATTGCCCTCTGCGGTGTGACTGGTGGACTTGGCTCCATTGAAGTCGCCGTTGGTATTGCCATCGATGGCGAGGCGGGCGGGGCCGTTGAATCCGGTGGAGATCTGCGAGGCCACCCCTTGGCGCGCCACGTTGTCGGAACCCGAGAACACTTCGACCTCGGCCAAATGAAGGAACTTGCCTGCACCAGGGAGTTCGACCCGCACATAGCGGCCGCGCACTCCCCTGGAGGAATTGGGAGGAAGATAGGTGGCCGCGATCTTCGAGATCACGAGGTTGTCACCGCGACTGACCTTGCCGTTCACGGTGAGTGCGTCGAGGCGCAGGGCGTGGAGCGGTTTGGAGAGCGGAACCTCCAGGGTGTAAACCGACTTGGCGGGATTCTTGCCGCCTGCGGTGACCGATCCGGAATTGTCGATCGTGAGCGTCGTTCCGTTCGTGGCAGTAGCCCGGCCAGGCTTGAGTGCATTCCAGAGGAGCGGAATGGAGACTTCCTGTTCCCAGCTTTTCTGTTCCTTGGCGAGTTCGGAGGAGTCGATGGTCAGTTCCGCGCGAAGGGATCCAGCCTCTTCCCTGAGCTTGGCTTCCTGCTGGCGCTGTTCCGGTGTGTAGACTTGGACGATGGGCGTTTCGTTCTTGCGGTCGGCATCTTCAGTACTGTTGAAAAAGGCGGAGAACTGGAAGAACTCGTGCTGGGTGATGGGATCGTACTTGTGGGTGTGGCACTGCGCGCACGCGATGGTGGTGCCCATCCAGGTCTGCATGGTGGTATTCACTCGATCGATCACCGCCGCATTGCGAAACTCCTCGTCGTTGGTGCCGCCTTCACTGTTGGTGAGGGTGTTGCGGTGAAAGGCAGTGGCGACCAATTGATCATTGCTTGGAGCTTCGAGGAGGTCGCCTGCCAATTGCTCGATCGTGAACTGATCGAAGGGCATGTTGACGTTGATGGCGCGGATGACCCAGTCGCGATAACCCCAGATCGTGCGGCGAGGGTCATCGGCGTAGCCTGCCGAGTCGGCATAGCGGGCGAGGTCGAGCCAGAGACGTGCCCAGTGTTCGCCGTAGGTCGGCTTGCCAAGCAGGCGATCGACATACCTGGAGAAGGCATCGGCTGATTTGTCGTTCACAAAGGCCGCGGCTTCTTCCGGACTGGGAGGCAAGCCGGTGAGATCGGTGGAGGCACGGCGGGCAAGGGTCCAGCGATCGGCGCGGGAGGACGGAACGAGTTTTCTCGCCTCGTGGTGGGAGAGGATGAACTGGTCGATCGGGTTTTCCACCCACGACAGCTTGGTTACTTTCGGAAGAGCGGGGCGGGTGGGGATTTCGTAGGACCAGTGCCGGGCGTAGTTGCCGCCCTGCGCGACCCAGCGCTTCAGGAGATCGATCTCCGTTGGGCTCAGTCGAGGGCCCTTGCTCTTGGGAGGCATGCGTTCCTCCTCGTCGGGCTCGGTGATTCGCGCAATCAGTTCGCTGGCCTCGAGGTCGCCCGGAACCACCGCGGCGTAGCCTCCGAGATCGGCGATCGCGCCCGCGTGGGAATCGAGTCGCAGCTTGGCCTTGCGCTTGGCCTCGTCAGGTCCGTGACAAGCGAGGCAGTTGTTGGAGAGGATGGGACGAATGTCCCGGTTGAAATCGATGCGGTCCTCAGCCCAAGCCGGGAGGGAACCTCCGGCCGTGAGAATGAGGAGGAAGTGGTGGGGGCGCAGAGTCATGCGTCGGCAGGATTGGAGGGAGCTGGGCTCCCGGGGAGGTTATAGCATCATACGGTGCCTCTGAAGCCGATTTGGCGGGAAATCGGGGGGAGATTTTTGCAAATTCCGGGGAGCCAAGGTGGACGCGGACACTGGAGGTCTAATTTCTTCTCAGAAAAGCCCTGATAAATCACCGCCATCCGTGGTCCACCCCTTCACTTCAGCCTTGATCCCGCGGGGGGAATCGGGGACCGTCCGGCCCGTTCGAGCGGGGAGTAGCTCAGCTTGGTAGAGCGCTGGCTTTGGGAGCCAGATGTCGCAGGTTCGAATCCTGTCTCCCCGATCGCTTACCCTTAAAGAGTTAGGCTGTTTTGTGCCCTAGGTTGAATCTTAACTGGTGCCCCTACGGTGCCTCTACCTGCCAATCAAAGGCGGGCAGGACGTCGAGGATCTAACAGCTCGCCTCACACCGGCACTCAAGGACATATTAGCCTCAAGAATCCATGAAAACAGTTGCGAACCTCGGCTCACTTCAGCAAGCACAGAATCTCAAGATGACTCTAGGATCGATGGGACTTGAGTCGTTCATTCCCGATGAGATTAGTGCGGGTATGGCACCGCATTTTTTTATGACTCGTTCAGGCGTCCGCCTCCAAGTCGACGAGAAGGATGAGGAGGAAGCAAAGCGAATCATCCGAGAATACCTTGAGCAGATCGAATCAGCAGCAGGAGAATAAAAACCCACCC